>CAYSCL010000067.1:0-1545 GCA_964429545.1 Candidatus Woesearchaeota archaeon | reverse complement strand
AGCATGCAGAATCTTTTTTTTTTTCGCCGATATTCTGCTTCTCGGCACACTATGTGGAGTGCGAGAAAGGAATAACGATTCCTTCGTAAGAGTTCCCACTGAGCCAGATTTTTTTATTTTGTCCCGAATTAAAAATTCTAGGATTTATAATTTTTAAATTTTTATCGCAAAAGCCAAATCAAAAAATTTGGCGGCGTTCGGAAACGCGCCTCACGACCAAGTTTCCACGCTTTTCGCATTACATATAGGTGTTGTTAGCGTTAGTAAATTATTTTAACCAGTTTTCAAAATTTGAGTTGTTTATTACTTCGAATGATGAATCAGGATACGCATTTTTCCACTGGGAAGGTATTCTAACTTTATTTACTTTCCATTTGAACTCATATCCGTGCAATGAACCGTCTCTTTCTTCAACCCAATCTATCTCTTGTTGATCATATGTTCTCCAAAAATAGTTGTTTGATGAGATTTTGTTGTATTCTTGATATTTAATTCTTTCACTAATCATATAGTTTTCCCAAAGCTGCCCTACGTCATTTCGAGCTTTAATAGAATTAAAGTTTGCGATAATTGCATTTCTAATACCATTATCTAAGAAATACCATCTTGAATTTTTTGTAATCTCTTTTCTAAGATTGCGGCTATAACCTTCTACTTTATGAAGAATATAAACTTTACTTAATAAATCAAGGTATTTCTCTACAGTATTTTTGCTAATTCCTAGTTGTTTTCCTAATTCTTGATGTGAAACCTCACTTCCAATCTGGAAAGCAATCAGTCGTAACAGATTAAATATCTTTTGTGAGTTTTTAATATTTTCATAAACAAGAATATCTTTCAGTAAATACGAACTAATCATTTCATTAAGATAATCAATTTTATCATTTTGGTCAGGCAAATGGAGTAACTCAGGATAATTTCCAAAAATCAAGCGTTCTCTAATTTTATCAATTTTTGAGAAGCTATCTTCAATTTGGTTATACTCATTTTCAGAAATTGCAAATAAATTGAACGTATATTTCCTTCCAGTCAATGGTTCTCCGGCATCCTTAGAAATATCAAATGATGATGAACCAGAAATGATAATTTTCAATCCTTCGATTTCATCTACCATAAGCTTTAATTTAAGTCCAATTTCAGGAATTTTTTGAGCTTCATCGATATATATAAGTTTGTATGAACCGATTAGTTGTCTGTAGTTTTCAATTGATCTAATAGCAAGTTTGTCGTGAACATTTATATCTTCTCCATTCAAAGAAAGAACAGGTTCATTCATATTCTTTAAAATTTCTTTTACTAAGACAGTTTTTCCAACGCGTCTTGCTCCAAAAATTATAACAACCTTATTAGGTTTGAGTTTTTTTATGATATTTTCTGTTATGTCTCTTTTTAAATATTCCATAATACCGTCATTTGTGTGACGCAATTTACAATAAAAATGTCAATTGACAAAATTAATGGTATTTTTTTATTAACGCTAACGGTTGCATCGTCGAGTAAGCAAGGGGAGTTTCACCCCAAGCTTCTCACAGAACCGTGCTTGAT
>CAYSCL010000066.1:0-1569 GCA_964429545.1 Candidatus Woesearchaeota archaeon | reverse complement strand
AAATCTATCTGATATTGGGCTTGCAATTACAATTTCAGCTATAGCTGATTTTATGGTTTTTCTTGGTGCGCCTGAACAATTACTTGATCAAAATTTAGCTGTTGCAAGAATTATTAAAAATAGATATGGACATCTGAAACCAAAATTTATTATTGGTGCAAATCAACAAAAACAAACGTATTATGAAGTGGATAATTCAAAATTTAAAAAACCTGAAGCATCTGATTATGAAGAAGAAGAAGGAACTATAAGACAAGAATATAAGAAAACAGGCAAAGAACCTACATTACCTGGGTTGAATAAAAAACCAGTTGAAAATAAAACTAATAATTTAGAAAACTGGAAATTTTAAAAATGAAAAAACATATTGTTAGTTTCAGTGGTGGGAAAGATTCTACGGCTATGCTTTTGCTTATGATTGAAAAAGGTATTAGAATTGATAGAATTATATTTGTTGATACAACTAAAGAATTTCCACAAATGTATGAACATATTGATAAAGTTAAAAAAATGTGTGATATTGAAATTGAAAAGGCAACTTTTGATTTTGATTATTTTCTTGGTAGGTATATAAAAACAAGAGGTAAAAATAAGGGTAAAATTGGTTATGGGTTTCCAGATTTCAGGAATAGGTGGTGTACAAGATGTAAAGTACAAGCATTTAATAAAAAAATGAACAGCATTAAGTCTGATTATATTCAATTTCATGGTATTGCATTTGATGAAAAACATAGGTGCAAAGACAATGAAAATATAAGATACCCTTTAGTTGAATTTGAAATTGAAGAAAAACAGGCTCTTGAATATTGTTATTCAAAGGGTCTTGATTGGGGTGGTCTTTATGAAAAATTTGATAGGGTATCCTGCTGGTGTTGTCCTTTATCAAGAATTGGGGAATTGAGGGTGTTGTATAATGATTTTCCTGAATTGTGGTTGAAACTTATTGAAATGGATAAATTATCATATAGGGAATTTAGAAGTGATTATACAGTTGATCAATTAACACAAAAGTTCTCTAAGGAAAATAAAATTGTAAATCTTTTTAATGTGTGAAAGGAAAAATAAATGTCAAATGTTATATTGGTTGATCTCCAAAATATTTTAATGATTCATGGTCATTTTTGTAGAGAAGAAATACTTAATGGTGATAGAACAAAATTGCTTTCAACTTTGATGAAAGTGGTTACTGATATTCAATCAAAATTACAAATCAGGAATGTATTGTTTGCCCTTGAAGGATCAACAAAGAAAAATTGGAGGCATGAATATTGGCCTTTATATAAACAAAATCGCATTGATAGAAAGAAAAAATATACAGAAGAAGATAAAATATATCATGATAGGATGTTTTCTATTGGAAACCAATTTATTGATGAATATCTGGATAAACCAAATTGGAATTCATTAGGATTTATCAATACTGAAGCTGATGATATTATCAATGTGGTTGCTATTTGCAATTCAAAACAAGGATATAAATCAAAAATCGTTTCTGTTGATGTTGATTTTATGATGTTATTGGATTTACCAGATGTTGAAATATATGATCCAAGAAAAAATAAATTCAAA
>CAYSCL010000065.1:0-1582 GCA_964429545.1 Candidatus Woesearchaeota archaeon | reverse complement strand
CGCTTTTTTATTTTCTCAATATCTAAAGGTTTGATTAAAGGAAATTCTTTTGATTTTTTTATAATATCTTCAGGCCAAATTAATTTTTCCTTAAATATTTTTTCATAAAATCTTAACGCACTTGAATTATCAACATAATAATCACACAATTTGGTCTCAGCGTTTTTCAATTCCTCAAAAGGAATTTTCTTTTTTGCGTACTGATTTAATTTTGATTTGTATTCGTCAATTAATTTATGGTATTTATGATTTGCTTGTCCAGGTGCATCACCACTTCCGTCATGGTTAGTCATATTATTCCTCCTTAAATTCTTTCATGCAATGATCATAACCGCAAGACTTATTCAATTTGTAAGAACATCCATGTTCATAACTACACAAATCCAAATTAGTAACATGTGTTCCATCACAACCTTGGGTTAAGTAATTTTCTTGAATGATTTTTAGCTTCTCTTCTAAACTCAATTCTTTTAATTTGTCGAATTGAATTGCAACATTTTCTGCATCGTTCGATAATTCATGTTTCATCTTTTTCACCTAATTATAATTAGTGTTTTATTATATTTGAATATTTGACTTAGAAAATAGTACCTAGTGTTTAACAAATTAGCAAAATATATAAACAACACTAAAATTCACATAATCATGGTATTAACAAAAACTATTTCCGAAAAAATAATCTCATTCATAAAAAAACAACCTTGCTTAATTCAAGACGTTGCAAATTATTTAGACCTAAGTTGGGTTACTGCAGAAAGATACATACAAAAAATAGAAAAAGAATCCGGAATAATCAAAACAAAAACTTTTAGAAAAGGAACACAAGGAGCAATAAAATTAGTTTATTACAATTACTCAGAAAGCACGCAAGCAGACGAAGTACAAAAAAAATTATTTAATGTGATAATCTCGCAATCCAATAAAAAATATTTTGATCCAATGGAAATATTTCAATATGTTGATGAAGATAAATCAAAAGCATTCTATGAAACATACAAAGATCCTTCAATTTCATCAAAACAAAAATTAATCCCTCTACTTCGTTCAGCAAAAGAAGAATTGTTCGTCTTTTCAGGAAACATGTCCTTCATGAATATGGTGGAAAACAAAATAAAAATAATGGACATAATTGAAGAAGTTTTAAAAAAAGGAGTACATATAAAAATTCTAACAAGAATAGATTTTGCTTCCTTAGACAACCTCTCTAAATTAAATCCTCTATTAAAAAAATATAAACATCTAGAAATAAAACATACATTTCAACCATTAAGAGGATTCATCATTGATTCAAACTTAGTTCGATTAAAAGATGAAAAAGAAAAAGGGAATTTCAAGAAAAATGAATTAAATCAAAACGTAAGAGTTTTTTATGAATTCTATGAACAAGAATGGATTGATTGGCTAAAAAATGTATTTTGGTATCTCTATAGAAATTCTTTGAATTATGTTGAAAGAAAAAAAGTTTTAGAAAGAATTGGAGTCTAAAAATTATAAGCCCCTCAAAAACTTAAAACAAGGTTATCTGATTTATAATTTTTCTTTTTTAAAATTTCATGTCCACTCATTTTAACCCATCTTAAAA
>CAYSCL010000064.1:0-1609 GCA_964429545.1 Candidatus Woesearchaeota archaeon | reverse complement strand
TTGACTCTACAACAACGCTTTTGTAATTTTCTTTTGTTATGTGTGTAATCATATTCATTCCTCCAAATACGCTTGTGCTAAAATAAATCACAACTCATTTATAAAATATGTGTAAGAAGTGAATAAAGAATATTGAAAAAATCACTTTCGATGTTTTACAATTGCAACGTACCTTTCATTAAGATATTTATTTGCAAAATCAACTACATCTTTTTTAGTTAAGTTCATTGAAGTTTGGATTTGTTCTAAAGACGTAGTTTCCCTTCCAAAACGTTCTCCGTTGTACCTTTCAGTTAACGTACCATTAATCCATCCTGGTTGTTGTAGATTGTTTAAAATTTGAGGTAATTGCGAAGCCTTACAAGCATCAAATAAAGAATCTTCAAAAGCACCTTTTTTTAATCTATCTATGCCCTTAGTGACAAGCTCAATAGATTTCTCTAATTTGTCTGAAGGAATGGTATATCGTACTCTAAGATAATGGGTTTTTGGACCTTCTATAGATTCTGCGTTTATACTGTACAATAAATTATTTTTATATCTAAGTTCATCATAAAGAAGTCCATTTAACCCTCCTGTTAAAATTCTACGTATGGATGGTACAGGAACTGAATCTAATGAATCTGCATTAGGGATTTTGAAATATATTTCTACAAGATCGTCAGAACCTAGATTGAAATCAATTGAATATTGCTCCCTTGATAAATATAAATCTTGTTCTTTGAATTTTAAACTTGGAATTTTCTTTCCTTGAGGAATTTTTTCTATTTGCGAAATTATTTTTTTCTTAAGATTCGTATTTGAAAAATCTCCTATCGCATTGAACAAAACATTATTTCCAGTATAAAATTTTGAATGATGTTCTCTAAGTTTTTCTATAGTTATGTTTTCTAAACTTTTTTTAGTTCCAATAATATCTCTAAGAATTTTAGGATTTGCAGAAAATAATTTTTTATTTATTTGTTTTGAAATATCATTATAAGGATTTATATTTTTTTGGTATTGAAAATCATTAAATTCTTTTTTCACCACTTCCAATTCTCTTTTAAAATTATCTTCAGTGAATAAAGGGTTGAAAACTCGTTCTGTAACTATATCAAAAGCATCCCCAAAATTTGTTGAAAGCAAATAATTAGATGCGTTGTTTCCCGCTATAGGAAACACAGTATTATACTGTCCTGTTAAGCCTTGTTTTTGTAATCCCAATATATTTTCACGAGTTTGTATTTCTTGTTCTTTACCGTTTTTAGAATCTCCGAAAGTCATATGTTCTAAGAAATGCATAATTCCTGAATTTTCTTCTTTTTCATGAAAAGCTCCGGCAAAAATAGTGTAATTTCCCCAATTTAAACCAAAATTAGGAACGTGTTCAAAAATAAGTGTAGCACCATTATCTAAGTGGATAACTTCTCCTCTTTCTTTAATTTCTTTTTCCAACTTATTAAAATTAATAGCCACAATATCTAAAATAAACATCCCTTTATAAAGCTTTCTATTAGTTACTACTTTTAAGTGAACAGTATATTTCACCACACATTTTTTAAATTACTCTTTATTTTGACATTTTATGTTTCCTTTAACCATAAAAGAAGTTCAAGATGAAAAAGAA
>CAYSCL010000063.1:0-1634 GCA_964429545.1 Candidatus Woesearchaeota archaeon | reverse complement strand
CGATTTAGAAGAAGGAATTATATCTCCGGGCGGAATCGGGTTCGATATTAACTGCCTTCCCAAAGATTCAAGAATACTAACTAATGAAGGTTATTTCAGAACTATTGAAGAATTCGAAAATAATTTTGAGAAAGAATTAATTACATTAAATTTTGAGAAACAACAAGACGAAAAAAGCGTTCCAGAATTATTTATGAAAAAGAAAAATGACAAACAAATGTTTCAAATAATAACAAAAACTGGAAAAATAATTCAAGCAACAGAAGATCATCCTATTTTTACAAAAGAAGGAATGAAAGATACAAATAAACTTCTAAAAGATGAACATATTGCAACATATCCTTTTGAAGGAGTTCAATACGAAGAACCTTCTACAGAATTTCTAATTACAGAAGAAGACATTTTATCATTCCCAACAAAATTCAATAAAGAACAAATGATCAAAGAATTAAAGCAAAGAAATTTACTGCCTTTAAGAAAAAATGATGAAAAGCTTCCTACATTAATAAAATTAATTGCATACAATATGGGTGATGGTTCTCTAACAATAACAAAAGATTCAGCAATGATTTGGTTTTGGGGAAAAAAAGAAGAATTAGAATTAATCAGAGAAGATGTAAAAAAACTAAATTTTACTCCTTCAAAAATTTACGAAAGAGAACGAAAACATAGCATAGATACCAAATATGGGAATGTTTCCTTTGAAAATACCGAATATTCGATGAAAATTACTTCAAAAAGTCTTTTAATAATGATGGAAATTTTAGGAACTCCTGTTGGCAAGAAGACAATAAAAGAATATGGTATTCCTGTTTGGCTAAAAACAGCTCCAAAATGGCATAAAAGACTCTTTCTAGCATCTTATTTTGGTGCTGAAATGAGTACTCCCAAAACAATGACTCACAATCATTCAACATTTTATATGCCAACTGTTGGAATTAATAAAAATTCTAATAATATTGAAGGCGGAATTCAATTTTTAACAGATATGAAAAAAATGCTTCATGAATTTAATATTAATTCAGTAATTGCAACTCCTAAACATGATTATACGAATAAAAAAGGAGAACAAAGTTTTAGAATCAGATTACATATATCTGCTGATAATGAGAACTTATTGAATTTATATAAACAAATTAATTTTGAATATAATCCAATAAAAAGAAAAATTGCCAATTTAGCAATACAATATATTTTATTGAAAGAAAGTTTAATTCAAAAAAGAATAGAAGTACAACAACAAGCTATTCAACTAAAAACAGAAGGATCTACAATTTCAGAAATATGTGATTTTTTGTGTGATAATCAAATAAATAGAAGGTTTATTGAAAGAAGTATATATTCTTCAAGAAAAACAAATCCTCGAATAGGAGATAATATACCCACTTTCAAAGAATTCTCTCAACTACATGCTTATGGAGAATCAGGAGCGGTGTGGGATACAATAGAATCAATAGAAAAAATTAATTATAATAATTATGTGTATGATTTTACGGTTAATCACAATTCACATAATTTTATTGCCGACAATATTGTGGTGAGTAACTGCGGAGTTAGATTATTATCAACTAACTTAACAAAAGAACAAGTTCAACCAAAAATAAAAGAACTTTTAGAATCTCTTTACCAAGAAA
>CAYSCL010000062.1:0-1701 GCA_964429545.1 Candidatus Woesearchaeota archaeon | reverse complement strand
TTGCTGGAATTGTAATTATACCGTTCAAAAAAAATAATCGATAAATGAAAAACTAAAAGCAATAAATGTCATTACGAGGAGATAATTTTCCAATACTTCGCCATTGAAAATAAATACCTACTTGAAAATTATCGACGTGGTAATCTATCCCTCTTAATTTGCAGGCATCATAAGGCATTTGCTTAATCTAAAGGTTGTTTTAAAAATTGAAAGAAAACTGCACTTAGCTAAAATGATCTGTAACCCTGTTACTGGACACTCGAAAAAAGAGTGGAGGTAACAGGGTTCTTCTATGCGTATAATTATTAAAAAAGGAGAAAAAATGAAACGTAAGAAGTTTACAGATCAAGAAAAAAAACTACTTTTAAAAAATGAAAATGTAATTGAGGTTAGAGAAACAAATGTAAAATATTCCCCAAAGTTCAAATTGAAGGCTGTTCAGGAATATTATGCGGGAAATACACCTCAAACAATATTTTTAAATGCAGGGTTTGATATTAATTTACTAGGCAAAAAAAATCCTGAAAGATCTATTAGTAGATGGAGAAATATTTATAAAAAATTAGGAGAACAAGGCTTGTTAAACGAGCAACGAGGACAAAGAAAAGGAGGCGGAAGACCCAGAACAAAAGAACTTTCCCTTGAAGAAAAAATAAAATATTTAGAAGCGGAGAATGAATTTTTAAAAAAGCTGAAAGCCTTGGAAGGGGGGGTGGTATAACTGCTCGAAAGAAATTTAAGATAATTAATTCTGTTATTAAAAAATCAAAAGATTTAAAAATTAAAAATTTCTGTAAAATAGCTAAAGTCAGTCGAAGTGGATATTATTACTGGCTGGATAACAAAGATTATCGAATACTTAAAGATAAAGATGATTTTGAACTTATTAAAAAAATCTTTGAGCAAAAATATCGAAAAGCAGGCTGGAGAACAATAAAAATGATTCTTGAAAACGATTATGGAACAGTAATGAACCATAAAAAAATTAGACGAATAATGACTGAATATAGTTTACATACAAAGATAAGAAGAAAAAATCCATACAGAATTATGGCTAAAAAAACACAAGAACATTCAACATGTCCGAATATTTTAAACAGAAAATTTGATGTATTGAATCCATATAAAGTTTTCTCAACAGATATTACTTATCTTTTTTATGGCAGAGGAAAAACAGCGTATTTGTCTGCCGTAAAAGACCTTGCATCAAAAGAAATTGTAGCCTATTCCCTTTCCAAGAATATAAATATGGAATTTGTTTTTGATACATTAGCAAAAACCATTGATATAACTCCAAAAATTTGTTTTGAATCGTTACTATTACATTCAGATCAAGGTTTTCATTACACCAATCCAAGTTTTAGAAAAAAATTAAAAGATTTAAAAATTACTCAATCAATGTCAAGAAAAGGCAATTGTCTTGATAATGCACCGATTGAATCATTTTTCGGACATTTGAAAGATGAGCTTGATTATTTAAGTTGTGATACATTTGAAGAACTGGAGAAAAAAGTGAACGAATACATTTATAATTACAACAACAACCGTTATCAATGGAATCTAAAGAAAATGACCCCTGTACAATACAGAGATCATCTTCTTGTTGCTTAACCCTCTTTTTATTGAGTCCAGTAACTGGGGCTCAGATCAATCTCCCCGTATACAAGTGAGGAGATCCTTCGCTGCACTCAGGATGACCAT
>CAYSCL010000061.1:0-1721 GCA_964429545.1 Candidatus Woesearchaeota archaeon | reverse complement strand
TAACGTTTTAGTATATGGCAAGTAGGCGATAGCGTACTTCAAATCTGTCAAACTGAGATGAAGTTGGGGCGGGCTACAACCGCTGAATTTACTACTATGCCGCCTATTTGCTATATACGTTGTTGTGTGCAGTTTTTATTCATCCGTTTTTTTGTAAATTAACGAACCGGTTAAAAGAGAATCATTTTTTATTTCAAAATCTCTTGTCAGGACACCTAAATAACTAAAGTAACCGCCTTCTTCTTTCTTATAGATTTTTCCATCTAAAATTCCCCATTTCAAAATGTAATGATTATCTTTTTTATCAATGGAAATCGTTGGCCAATTTTCTGTATTTTGATATGTCCCCAATATTTTGTCCGTAGCTTTACTTTCTGTTAATAATTGTGAATCTTTAGGATATGCGATTTCATTTTCACTTTCAAAACCTTTGTTAAATGTTGGTTTTTCACTCTTGAAAATACTATCCGCTGGTAATCCATTCATTAGATTGTAAGCATAATCTGCCATTAAATGAGGCAATAGATATGCTCTGTTATCATTTGAGAATGCGATAATTCCAATTTTTTTCTCTGGCATAAATGACATATGAAAACTTATTCCTGCCAAGTTTCCAAAACGTGTTAAGATTTTTTCTTTCTGATATTCCGCAATATCCCAACCCAAACTGTAGCCACTACGATTGTAAGTGAAATATTCTTTATCTTGAGGTGTGGTCGAAGTATGAAGTTCTGACCAAGATTTTTTATTCAGCAAAATAGTGTCTTCTCTAATATTTGCACTTAACCATTTTGAAAGGTCATTTATAGTGGAAATTATACCACCTGCTGCGTGCATTGTAATGTCTTTTTTATAAAAACCTTTTTCAATGATTCCTTTTTCTTTGGAAACGGTAAGTGATGGACGAATGTTTTTTAGGTTATAATCACTAACATTAGCACTTGTGTTTTCCATTTTTAAAGGTCTGAAAATATGGTCTTTCATTTCTGATTTCCAAGTTTTTCCTGTAACGTTTTCTACGACCATACTTGCGATGATTGGACCAACATTTGAATATCGAAATTTACCTGATGGGTCATAAAGAAAATCGGTATTTAAATCGTTGATTAATTCTTCATTTTTGCCGTTATATCCCAAAAAAGCTGTTTTCCACGTCATACTTGTGCTAAATGTGCCGTGAGTATGATTTAAAAGGCTTTTAATTGTTATTTTCTTTGTGTCTATACTGTCATTGTAATTTAGTTGTGGAAGGTAATCATTAAGTGATTTGTTTAAATCGAGTATCTTTTTCTGTTCTAATATTTTTAGTGATGTTCCCGTAAATGCTTTGGTACTGGATGCAATGTAAATAGGTGAATTATTGTCAAGAGATGATTTTTTACCATTTAAAATATCTGGATTTATAGCAAAGGAATAAACCAAGCCATTTTCACCAACTACGACAAAAATAAAATCTCCAAACAATTCTTTTTCTCTGTAGAGGTCTTTTACCTGGTTTTCAAATTTTGCTAAAAAATTAGGATGTTCTTCTTGAAATTTGTTTGTTTTTTGAAATGTAGCATCTTTGCCTGTCTTGCAAGAAAATGCAAATAGCAAAAAAAACATTAAAAATTGCGGTCTGATAATTTGATTTATTTTTTCCATTATTTTATCGTTTTATAATAAGACAACAAAATTTTAAATTGGTTACAGTTTTTGTTTTTAAAATTGCACACAACGGT
>CAYSCL010000060.1:0-1810 GCA_964429545.1 Candidatus Woesearchaeota archaeon | reverse complement strand
AAATGATTTATTGACTCTAAATTTTCTTTTAGACCAAAAAAGTTTGGTTTTTTAGATCCCACGTCTTTTTTAACATTTTCGATCAAGTCTGTTAAATATAATTGAGAGTGTTCATTAAGATTAAATTCATCAATACTTTTTTCAATAGCTTCTATTAAATTAGAAATTTGAATTTCATCCTTGCTGCTTAATTCAACATTCATTTTTTGAGAAATATGTGTTACTGATCTATTTTTAATAACTGGAGGATTTTCAAATGCAGTAGTAATAACACTTTGAAAACCACTGTTGAAATTACGTAACCATTGAATTTCTTTGTTCTTATCTGTGAGTGCCCTGTTCTTTTCTTCTAAGATCAATTTTTGTGTTTCCAACAATGTTTCAGCGTTCCTTAATTGAGCTTTTAATTCAATAACAACTAAAGAATTGTTTGGGAAATATTTTTCTGGTTGCATTTCTCCGCGCACAACCATCCCATATTTGTTTAATTCTTCTTCAATTATATCTTTAGTCCCATCAGGACTCTCTATAATCATTGCTACCTTTCTATCGATCTGTTCAATCTTTACTTTAATTTTTTTGTCAGGATATTTATAATTCAAGATAGTGGAAAAATAGTTTAAAATTTGCATCCCTGCCTGATGATATTCCGGTTCAAATTCTATTTCTCTTATTATTTTATCTTCGAATTTAAAATCATCCAATTCAGTTTCGATCATTTGAAAAGATGAAAGGTATTTATTCCTAACATCTATAGGCAAACTGACCAATTCTTTCATTGTTAGCCTGACTCCAGCAAAATTTGTATTCACAAATTTTGATTCTTTGATATCAGTCAAAAACAACAATGATTCTGTTAAATACGAATTAAAAATGTTTATATTGCAAAACTTCGCATTGGTAAAATCTCCTTTTCTCAAGAAGGTGTTGATTATTGAAGCTGAGGATAGATCTGCTCCTCGAAAAATAACATTAGAAAGATCACATCCAAAGAATTTTGCCCCCACAAGATTGCTTAATAAAAAAGTTGTTTCTTTTAGATCACAATTTTTAATATATGCTCCATTAAGATTCGCTTTCGTCAGATCCGACCTGCTCATATCGGTATCAATTATTTTTACGTCGGATAGATCCGCTGCAGTCAAATTCGCTTCTCGAATATCAGCCTCTTTTAGGACAGTATTATTTAGGGAGGCATTATGAAGATAGGCTCCTTTTAGTTTAGCCCCTTCAAGATTTGCATTATTCAAATTCGCTCCATTTAAAACTGCCAAACTAAGATCACTAAAACTGAGATCTACTTGATTAAGATCAGCACCTTCTAAATGTAATAATTCCCCTTTTTCGCCATCAGATTTTAACCAAATTGAATGTAACTCAAGAGAGTTTTGTAAATGAAGTCTATTTTTCATATGTGCCTTCGGAATATTTTTTAGCCCTGACCTAATCAATAATTAGTTAGAATTTTGGGATTATTATCATGGTACCAAATTATTCTTCCTTAATATGAAGTTTTTTCTGCCTTATCAACCTTTATCGACATATTGATTTTTAATAAAAATTGTACGATCTACCACTGACTGATCAACTGACATTGATTTTGATGAACGTAATATATAGAAAGTAACGGCAGCCTGAGTGCTACAATCAAGGATAATCATCCTATTGAAAAAATTTTTGCTGAGCGGGTTTGTTAAAAACATTTATTATAACTATTTTGTGAGTAAAAAAAATAAGGAAAAGTAAACCCCACAATCTGTCTATCATTGAACCCCGAAAACAATTCCAGGTAAGGCGTTGACTACTTCAA
>CAYSCL010000059.1:0-1821 GCA_964429545.1 Candidatus Woesearchaeota archaeon | reverse complement strand
CATCGATTTTTTTCTCACTTAATAAAGTTCCATTTGTATTTATTGAAATTACTTTGCCTGTTTCTTTTAATCCTTGAATTAATTCTTCTAGAAAGGGGTATAGTAATGGTTCTCCTTGTGGGTTTATGTTAAACTCTACTGAGTGGCTTTTTTGTGATGCTAATTTATTTGCTTCTTGGATTAAATAATCTGGATCTATTAAAACGTCAATAGTTTTTTTATTGTCTCCTTCATTGACTGAACAATATATGCAATTCATATTGCACCCTGTTAATGGTTTAATTTCAATTATGTTTGTATTTCTATCTACGATTCCAAATTCTGTTGAACCTATTAAGGGAATTAAAGATTGTTCATCAACATATAATGTTTTTTTAAGAGTTATTTTGTTTGTTAGATTCTGTAATCCAAAATTCATAATTCGATTTATTTTATTGTCTGCTGATTTTTCAGAAAGATTTGGAAAGTCCAATGTTTTTTCTTCTATGATTACTTCCGAATCTATGTCTTTTAAATCTTGTAGAGGGATTGTGAAAAAATAATGTTTGCCAAAAGTTATCTCTACTTGTTCGTCGATTATATTGAATGTAAAATTTTGAAACTCCAGTTTTGCCATAACCATTAAGATAAATCTTCTTTATATATTGTTTTCGATTTAGTTGAGTAAATAAATTTATAAATGAAAATGGATTTTGAAAATTTATGAAAATTGTTGGAGTGACGCATGCTAGACAAGATCTTCTCAGAGGCACCATAGAAACACATCCTTCGAATGAAATACTTTCAATTTTGCAAAGTTTAAATGAATCGGCTTGTATAGGTATTGAATGTCTTCCTCATAATAGTTCCTTTTTAAAAAAGAGCGAAGAGATGGGTTTTCGAAATGAAGGAGGAGAATATTTTAATTTAATCCAAAAAATTTGTTTGAATAAAGGATTAAAAATAATTTATTTGGAAAATGAAGAATTAGAATTAGAAAGAATATCAAAGTTGGCTGAGTTTTATGAAACAAAGAAATTCGCTAAATATGTTGACTTCTTAGATGTGTTTATTAACAAAAGAGACACATATTCCTTAGAAAAAATAAAATCTGAAAAACCGAATGTCTCTTTTGTAGGACTGGGTCATGCAAATAAATGGATGAAAGAAAATTCGATAGAAGGAGAATATATTTTTGAAGTTTTGGATACAACGAACACAGTTAATCATAAAACTCCTTTTGTTTCAGAGGAGTTATATGAATTTAATTCTTCACTCAATAAATTGATTAGTTTGTATCGCACAGGAAGGATGACTGAAAAACTTCCTGATGTAGTTGGATCCTGGCAAATTCCAAATATGTTTGGAGATATTTGTGATTTAAGCGGATATTTTGAAGTTTTTAAAACATCTGAAAATAGCGGAATAATTTCAGATTTTTTGGGCGAAGCAATTTATTATGGATGTATTGATGGACAGGACATACGATTTACAAAGAAATACATTTCTTGTCTTCCTACCACATTTAGAATACCTATTGTTTATTCCGGAAAATATGACTCTCAGAGAGAATGTAAAGGAGAATATGAATTACCTAAATATTATAAAAAATTTATTATGAAAAAAGAATTACCAAAAGAAATTTTCTCAGATAATCAATTTTCGCTTTTAGTTGAATCTTTAGAAGATATTATGGGTCAACACTGGAATTATGAAAAAGAATTAGCAAGAAAAACTAATTAGATTCAACTTTTCCTTTCTTAACCAATATAGAAACAATCTTAGAGGGTAACTCCGCTTCATCTCCTTCTTTAAATGGGCCAAATACATCTTTATTTTTTC
>CAYSCL010000058.1:0-1853 GCA_964429545.1 Candidatus Woesearchaeota archaeon | reverse complement strand
GCAAAGAAAAAGAGTGACATGCTTATTGATTTGGAAGATTATGTTAAAACAGGAATTTATTTGGGAACAAGAGTTGTTACTCCGGATATGAAAAAATATGTTTATAGAAGAAGAGCAGATGGATTGGCAATTTTTAATACTGATTTAATTGATGAAAAATTAAAGGAAGGAATAGAATATTTATCTAAGTTTAAACCTGAAGATGTTATCTTGGTTTGTAAAAGACAATCTGGTTGGAAAGTTGCTAAGAAATTCGAAGAAATTACTGGAATCAGAGCATTCACTAAAAAATATCCTGCAGGAGTTATGACAAATACTCAACTTGATAATTTTTTAGAAACTGAATTAACTATAATTACTGATCACTGGTTGGATAAAAATGCTTTGAAAGATACATTGGATGTTAAAAAGAAAGTTTTGATGATTTGTGGAACAAATAATTTTGCGCATGGTGCTGACCAAGTTATAATTGGAAATAATAAAAGTGGAAAATCTATCGGATTGATTTATTATTTGTTGGCTAAAGGATATTTGAAAGCAATGGGCAAAGATACTTCTGTTGTTCCGGATATGGATTGGTGGACAGAAGAAGCTGCTGAGTAACTGTCCAAACTAAAGGGGATGTCAAAATATATTCTTGAGTGATATTATTTTTATAAATGAATTAAAATTTATTTTATTTATGGGTACAGCTACATCAATAAAAGATTATAAATTTCCAGAGGGATTTTCAGAAAAAGATGCAGAAAAAGTTTTGAATTCTTTAGATGAAATTGAAAATAGTGAACTTGTTCAAAAAACTTATAAGTTAATGGCAGAAAAAGGAAGAATAAACTTGGCTTCAAGTCCAATTTATGAATTACTTTGTCCAACCCATCTGTTAGGAGAACTTGTTTTAACAAAAGATAAAGGATTTGAAACTATGTTTTATGATGCTGATTTTGGGATTGAAATTTACTCCAAACCAAAAAAATTGGAAATGAGAGTTTTTGGACAAACTAAAGAAGATATTGAAAAAAGTATAGAAGATAGCAAAAATTATTTAGAAAGAAAAATCAAATCTGAAAATAAAATAAATGTGAATAAAAAAAATTTCTTTTCAAAAATTTTTAATTTGTAAAATGAAAGATTGTTTATTTTGTAACAAATATAAAACCAAAGAAATAAGTTATTTTGGAGAAAGCAAGCATTTTTGGTACCACTTAGATCAATTTCCAGATACTCCTGGACATTCAGAAATTATACCAAAAAAACATATTGTTTCTTTAATGGATTTAACTGATGAAGAATGGAAAGATTTGAGACCAGCAATACAAGAAGTTGTTTACAAAATTGAAAATGAATTAAATTTAAAAAATTTTTATGAAGAAATTTTAAAAAGTCCTTTCAATGAAAAATCTGCTGAAATGATGATGGAAGCAATTAATTCTCAATTCATAAAACAAAAACCCGATGCATACAACCACGGAAATAATGATGGTGAAGCCGCAGGTAGAACTATCCATCATTTGCATTGGCATGTGATTCCAAGATATTTTGGAGATGTAGAAGATCCAAGAGGAGGAATACGATATGTTATTCCCGATAAAGCTAATTATAGGAAATGATTCTGAACTTAAATGTAATATGCATTCTATTGTAACTTCCTTTGGGTAATCCTACAACATTTTGTATGAATAATCTGTTACTATATTTTGGAGAAGATATTTCTTTAAAAAGGGTGAAACTTTTTATGAAATATGAGGGAGAAAAAAAGAGGAAAAGTTCCGAAGATTCTTGAAGAAAGAATTTTGATTGATGAAAAAGATCGTATGATTTTGAACGTGGCTTCTGAATTATCTCCGCATAACAAT
>CAYSCL010000057.1:0-1870 GCA_964429545.1 Candidatus Woesearchaeota archaeon | reverse complement strand
ATTACATCTCTGGTATAACCATAAACAGTTTCATACAGATCATCATACGCTTCTTGTTGTTCCTTTGTTCGATCATCTATTATTTTTTTCTGTCTTTCATATTCTTCTTTTAAAATTGCTTGTTTTTTAACAGATATATATTCCGCATAATCAACTTCTTGTAAACCAGCTTCTTTAAAAGCTTGGACTTCTTTTTCTAAATAATATAATTTTTTGTCATAATCAGATAAATTATATGTATCAAGATATTCAGAAATATCTTCTCTATATTTTTTCTGTAATTTTAAAAGATCCTCATATGCTTTCTTTCTGTCTTTGATAATATCATCAAGTGCTTTTCTTGTTGCTTTTACTTCTTCTTCTGATGCAACATTTGCATTATTTACTATTTCATCTTGGATTAATTTTGATTTAGCAACAAGTTCATCAAATAATTGATCTATTTCCCCAAATTCTTCTTCAAGATTGGTACCAATTTTTAAATTAATGGCCTTGTTTTTAAATTTTTCTAAAAGTCCTTCATATATCTTTATCTGTTGTTTTACTTGTGCAATTTCAATATCACGTTGTTTTTGTGTTTCTTTACTAACAAAATTATACCCAGAATATAAATTAAGTAAAGTTTGTTGTAATTCTTTAATTCTTGTTTTTGTTTCTTCTACTGCATCCGCATTACCGTGGATTTGTTCTGCCGCAAACCCACCAATTTTAGCCAATTGACTGAATTTATTTGCTAATCCACCAATAATACCAAGAGCAATTTTACCACCAAAAGCAATAGCTTCAAAAAATGGACCAAAATCTTGTGCTAATAATTTTTTATTAGTATCAACCCATTTAGATGTTTCACGAGCAAGATCTACAAAACTATCAAGAACACCACTTTCTGAAATAGATCTTTGTATATTTAAGATTGATGTATTTAATTTTTCAAAAGAAGCTCTTGGGCCATCACCAGCTTCCTTTGCTGCTTCTAAAAATTCACCTTCCAATAATCTCACTAACTTGGGAATCATGTCACTTGCCATGACTTCCCCATTTTTTAACATGGCATTTAATTTAGATGTACTTACACCCATAGCATCAGCAGCTTTATTAAATGCACCATAAAGCCTATCACCAAGCTGACCCCTTAATTCTTCTGCTTGTACATTTCCTTTTGAAATCATCTGTACAAAAGCTCTAAGGGTTCCTTGTGCATCATCAGCACTCATACCTAAAACAGAAGCAGCAGCAGAAACAGCAACAAATAATCTTCGTGTTTCTTCACCAGCTAAATTAGTTTTTTGTGAAGACGCCAAAAGACCTAAATAGGATTGTTCAAGAGCGCGTAAATTCAAACCATAGTCATTGGCAACTTTACTAATAAATTGAAATTCTCTTGTCGCTGCTTTTTGTGAACCAGTTATAGCGACAAGAGAACGTTCAAGGCTATCTAATTCAACACCAGCCGTAATAATTCCTTTAGTAAAATCAATAATTTCTGTAGTAGCCAAAACAGTCACATAACCAAGCACAGCAGCTCTAATAGTCTTTAAAGTGGCATTTAAAACAGATCCATGTTTTTTTACTTTATCTTCTATTTTACCTAAATTAGAATTTGCTGATGTAGCTAATGTTTCATATTGCTTTTCTAAAGTAACTAAATTCTTTTTAACACCATTAATTTCTTTATCAACAATATCAGCGTACTTTTTAAATATAGTTCCTGATAATTTGAATTCTTTTTCTATTTTATTGAATTCTGTTTCAACTGTCCTTGCATATTCTTTTACATCTTTTTCTATTTTTGCAATATTTTTTTCTGCTTGAGCAATATCAATGCCCATTGTTGCCATTAAGCTACCAATATGTTCCATTTTATTTTCCT
>CAYSCL010000056.1:0-1893 GCA_964429545.1 Candidatus Woesearchaeota archaeon | reverse complement strand
TACATGGCAAAACCAGATGAAGCACAATTAAGAGCAGAAAAAGAAGCAGAAGAAATAAGCAGAGTTAAGATGCCTCGAGGGGATGAAACTATGGGTTTATTGCTTGCTCGTTTAGGTGGTTCTAGATGTCGTGTAAGATGTCTTGATGGAAAAGAAAGAATTTGTAGAATTCCTGGAAGACTAAAACGACATTTATGGGTACGAGAAAACGATATTGTACTTGTAAAACCGTGGGAATTTGGAGGGGATGAAAAAGGAGACATTATTTTCAAATATCGTCCTGTACAAGCAAAATGGTTAAGACAAAAAGGATATCTTGAAGACCTTGAAACAGTAAATGATTTCTAAATTATTTTGAAGAACTATTTTTACTTTCTAGAAAAATATTTGTTAAAATCCAAAATACACCTATCACTATAACTGAATCAGCTATGTTAAAAACTGGCCAAAAATTAAGATTTATCCAATCAATCACTTCAAAATATAATAATCTATCGATTAAATTTCCAAACACACCTGTAAATATTAATATCAAAGGCGTTGAATTTGTTTTTTCTGATTTCCAAATAAAATATATTGCAATTAATGCAAAGATGCTGACAAGAATAAAGAATAAATTTATCCATTCAACGTTTGAGAATAAACTAAATAAAGACCCTTGATTAGTTGTGTAGGTTATATCTACAATTCCCGTATTGGTAGAAATGTTAAAACTTTTTACTATTTGTTTCGTTAATACATCTAGGAACAATATTGAAAGAAATATATAAATAATTTTTTTGGTGAAAAGTTTCTTGCTTACCAACTTCTTTTTTTCTCCAATAAGTTTTCAATTTTTCTAACTCTTAAATCTATGTTTTCAAGAGTGCTTCTCATAGAATCTATTTTTAAATTTAAATTTTCATAGGGATCATGTGTTTTAGATTCGGTTGGTTTTGTTTGTGAATCCATATAGTTTTGAGCTAATTGTTTTCCAATACTATTTGGTTGTTGTGGCGACTGATTTGGTTGTTGTGGTTGTGGTTCTTCAAACGGATTTTGAATAGATCCTGCAGAACCTAAATTATCTTCTTTAAAGTGTTGTGGCGACTGATATTGGTTTGGTTGATCTTGGAATTGAGGCTGATCAAAATTAGGTTCGTTGGATGCTTCTTTGTCAAAAGGATTTTCATCAGTACTTAAAAAATCCTTACCAAATTCTTTTTCAAAATCATCTCCTGATGCAAATTCATCTTCTTTTTTCCAAAATTTTAATTTGTCAAACATGGTCTCACCTGAAAATAAAATCTATAATTTTTAACGGAACATAATTTATTGCTTTGAAAAAGGGTGTCCGCGTAATGGGATCGATAGTGCCTTCTTTTATGTTTTTTATTAAAGAAGATTTTCCTTCTGAATTTATTTTTTCTTCAAACAATCTAGAAAATAGATTTGTTTTTTCTTCTTCGGATTCGGAAGATTCAATTTGAGAAATTATTTGTTCGGAAGATTTAGTTTCATCATTTTCAAAAAGAGTTATGTTTTTGAATGCAGTCTTTTCTACCAAAAATGTCCTACTTTTTTTAGATAAATTTGATATGGACTCAAGGGTTGCAGGAATGGGATTTGAAAAATTAGTTCCTACTGTGTTGAATGCCGAAATTATTTTTTCTCCATCCATTAGAACATATGTGATATTATCATACTCCAATGATGTTTTTAAATTCTTAGCATCTACGTAAACCATTGCTCCGGTTATTAATGAAATGATAAAAATTAATGCAACTACAATTATTGCTGCTTTTAAAACACTTTTAATTATTTTGAAGATTATAATTATTATGGCAATAATCACTAAAATTGTTAGAATTAAACTTAGATTCACTTTTGATACCTCTTAAACCAGTATTTAAA
>CAYSCL010000055.1:0-1937 GCA_964429545.1 Candidatus Woesearchaeota archaeon | reverse complement strand
ACATGATTATAGAAGAAAAGAACAATCAAATTCATGCACAAATTGTTGTAGACATTTAGGTGAAATTATGAATATCAAAAAATTAAACAACTACTCATATGAAATAGAAAAAGAAGGAACTATGAATGTTCCTGTAAAAATATTCGCATCAGAAAAAATTATGAAAAATATGGAAAAAGATAATTGTTTAAAACAAGGAATGAATGTAGCACAACTTCCTGGAATACAAAAATATTCTTTCATGATGAGTGATGCGCATCAGGGATACGGCATGAGTATAGGTGGTGTTGCAGCATTTGATTTAGAAGAAGGAATAATTTCTCCCGGAGGAATTGGTTTTGATATTAACTGCCTTTCAAAAGATTCAAAAATATTAACAAACGAAGGTTATTATAAAACCATTGAAGAATTTGAAAAAGATTTATCAAAAGAATTAGTAACGTTAGATTTAAACTCAAAAAAAGATGAAACAAGCGTTCCTGTTTTATTTATGAAGAAAAAAAACGATAAAAAAATGTTTAAAATTACAACCAAAACTGGAAAAATAATTAATGCAACAGAAGATCACCCTCTATTCACAAAACAAGGAATGAAAAATACTTTAAATTTAATGAAAGATGAAGAAATTGCAACATATCCTTTTGAAGGAGTTCAATATGAAGAACCTTCAAGTGAATTTTTAATAACAGAAGAAGATATTTTATCTTTTCCTTCAAAATTTAATAAAGAACAAATGATTAAAGAATTAAAACAAAGAAATTTATTACCTTTAAGAAAAAACGATTCTAAACTTCCTGCTTTAATAAAATTAATTTCGTATAATATGGGAGATGGCTCTTTAGTTATAACTGGAGATTCTGCAATGATTTGGTATTGGGGAAAACCTGAAGAACTAGAATTAATAAGAGAAGATGTTTACAAGTTAGGTTTTACTCCTTCAAAAATTTATTCTAGAGAAAGACACCATAGCATTGATACAAAATATGGCAATGTTTCTTTTGATAATGTGGAATATTCGATGAGAATAACTTCAAGAAGTTTATTAACGCTTATGGCAATTTTAGGAACGCCTATAGGAAAAAAAACAATTCAAAATTATGGAATTCCTTTTTGGTTAAAAACTGCTCCAAAATGGCATAAAAGATTATTTTTAGCAACTTATTTTGGCGCAGAAATGTCTTCTCCAAACACTATGACTAATAATTATTCAACATTTTATATGCCAACCGTTGGAATAAATAAATCTTCAAATAATATTGATGGAGGAATAACATTTCTAGAAGACATAAAAAATATGTTGGATGAATTTGAAATTCATTCAGTTTTATCAACACCTAAACATGATTATACTAACAAAAAAAATGAAGAAAGTTATCGAGTAAGAATTCATATTTCAGCAGACAATAAAAATTTATTAAATTTATACAAACAAATAAATTTTGAGTACAACCCATTAAAGAGAAAATTAGCAAATTTAGCGATACAATATACCCTACTAAAAGAAAATTTAATTAAAAAAAGAATTGCAGTGCAAAAACAAGCAATAACATTAAAACAAAATGGTTCAGAAATAAGTGAAATTTGTGATTTCTTATGTGATGATCAAATAAATAGACGATTTATAGAAAGAAGTTTATATGAAAATCGAAAAACAAGTCCGAGAATAGGTGACAATTTACCTATGTTTAAAGAATTTTCAGAATCCAATTCGTTTGGAGAATCAGGTGCAGTTTGGGATACAATTGAAAACATAGAAAAAATAGAGTATGATGATTATGTTTATGATTTTACGGTGAATCATTCTTCACATAATTTTATTGCAGATAACATTGTTGTAAGTAATTGTGGCGTCCGTCTTCTATCAACAAATTTAACATTAGACGAAGTCCAACCAAAAATAAAAGAACTTTTAGATTTACTTTACAAAGAAATTCCAA
>CAYSCL010000054.1:0-2166 GCA_964429545.1 Candidatus Woesearchaeota archaeon | reverse complement strand
TCGGTCTCGATACGTGGGGCTAATAAGAAACTTAGTGAGGAATGTTCTGATTTGAAATCTATTCTTAATGGATGGTCGTTTGCGAAGTTTAGAATTGTTCTTGGGAATTGTTTTCCTGCTTTCATAAATTTTTGTAAATAATCTATGCTGTATCTTGAATGGCAATTTTCAGCTTCAATTTTTACTAAATCTCCTGAAAATTCTGAACGTGCAGCATTTGTTTCTTTGGCTTCTATAATGAAATTATTATTTTCTATAATAAAGGAGCAGGCATCGGAAACAATTGATGAGTCTTCTATTGAATCAATTAAATCTTGAGAATCAATTTCAACTTTTGAAGAAAACTCTAGATGTGTTGGAAATTCCTTGTCTTCTGCTTCAATTTCTATTAAATTCAGTTTGAAGTTTCTCTTAATTTTATCTTCTATCTTAATTTCTAAATTATTTTCATTTCTTTCAAGGATTAATGCTCCTGTTTTTCCACATCTTTTTAGAACTTTTTTGAAATTTTCTAAATTAACTCCTAATTCTTCTTCATCAACTTCAAACTCTGAAAATGCACTTTTGGGTATTTTCAAAGAAACCATTGCCACATTTGCAGGATCTATTGCAACTATTGATAATCCGAATTCATTTACTTTGATTCGAACTTCCATTACTAATTCTGAAATTAAATCTATTGATTTTGCAAAAACAGCTGGATTTTCTAATTTTATTTTCATATTACTTTTAATTTGGTTTGTTTTTTAAGTATTGTTATATTAATGACAGGCTAATTATATAAATGTTTTTTAGGATTCTTTCTTGAAGAAAAGGGTTTAATTAAAATAATTAAGAGAATAACTAAAATTATTCCTAAAACCCACCATTTTTCAGCTATTTTTTCTTCAAAAGATTTACTTTTTTCAGGAATTTCTTTTGAAATAATTTCCTCTTCTTTATCTTCCGTTTGATTCTTTACAGTAAGCTCGTTTGAATAATCAGAAGGAATCTTTTTCGAATACATGGAAATATCTATTTCTAAAACTTCATTTAATGATTCATCATAAATTGTTATTTTCTTAGCATTTTCATAATAGGGGATGTAAAGTGTGAAATCAAAATTTTCAATATAATCAATTCCGCCATAATTAATTTCGTCTGTTTCTGGATCCAATCCATCCCAAAAAATTTCTCCCCCTGTGTCAAAAAAGATTAAATCTAAAATTTCTTCATCAAAACTTGTAACTTCTGCGAGCCAAAATCCCAAGGCATTTGTTTTTTCTAATGGGGAAATCTCCATTTCCCATGAATTTAAATTTAAACTATTTTTTTGGTAGTTTAAATCCAATTCATAATAAGTATATGCAGAAACAAAAGATAATGAAAAAATTATTAAAAAAATAGAAATATTGAATTTCATTTTACTCCTGCAGCCTCCAAGATATCATAATATTCTTCATCTGAGATAAATGAATATTCATATAACAAATCAATTTTTTGTCTATATCTAACATCATATTGTTCGCTTGAAGGATTGATTAGGTTTGAGAATGTTTCTGGATATTTTGCCTTTTGAACAAATATTGCAAGATCTTCTTGAGCAGATGAAGAGCTGTATTTGTTCAAAAGTCCTTCTTTTGGATATTCGGCTGGATTTTCATTCCTCCATTTTTCTTCATTGTAATCAAAATTAGATATTCCACTAAATTTATAAATAATTGAATTGGAATCTATCATCTCCAATCTTAAACTTAATGGTTTGTTTTTAATTTTTTCAATTTCTAAAAAATCCAATTGATTTTTTGTTTCTAAATATTTTTCATCATTTTTATTTATTTGATTTAATTTATTTTCAAGTTCAACTATTTCTCTATTTATTTTTTTTTCTTTTTCAAACCATTGAAACACTTCTTCTCTTTCTTTTTTATTCAAGTCTAGCATGTACCCTTGCAAATGTGCAGTTTCATGTCTAAAAATTTCATTATCTAACTTTTCAGAAAAATATAAACTAAAATCATTTCTTTTTGCACAAGCAGCACAAGATCTGGTTTTCTGGCATTGACAGGTTTCCCATATTTCCCTTGAATCTAAAAAAGAAATCGAATGTATGGATTTTTTCCTTTCTTCTGTTAATTCTCCCCAATAATCTCTAATTCGTCCTAATAGAACACTTTTTTCTCCATC
>CAYSCL010000053.1:0-2208 GCA_964429545.1 Candidatus Woesearchaeota archaeon | reverse complement strand
CAATATTGATTTTCAGGTAAAATCAATCTGGTATAAAATAGATTTGGATCATGTCCATTTCCAGGGACGAATACCGGTTGTTATGGAAAATGTTAAGAAAGGAATGATATCCTGGATTGCCTTTTCCAGATCAATAACGATGATACGGGTATAATGGAAAATCTATGCAGATATAGGGTTATTATGATGTAAATTTTCCAGTTATTACCACTGTTATTTTTTGAATAGCTAATTTGTAGAGCGTCAATTATAGTTTGTTAACCACAAGAAAAGACATCTGGTCTTTTATAAGTTTTTAAAATGGAGTCAAAATGGATATTGAAAATATTTCAGATTTCATTAAGTTGAATTCTCCTTTGTTATTTCTCGGTGCTGGTTTTAATTATGGCTTAAAAAAAGAGGGAGTTGAAATACCATTAGGTGACTCGCTTATAAAAGAATTGATTGAGACAATTGAATCCAATGGTGTCTTCGAAGAGTGGGATGATTTTCAACTTCAAGATATTATAGAAGTCTTTTCTGATGAAATCGGAACTCAAGCTTTGACTGATTGGTTAGTCGAAAGATTTTCGAACTATTACCCTCACGAATTTCAAACCAAACTGACGACTTTTCAGTGGAAAAAAATATACACCACAAATATTGATGATGTGATTGAAAAAATATTTGATGCGAACCAAATTCCCTATGTTTTGCAAAATACTAAAACCAAAAAAAGAAATCCCAAGAATTATACTGAAATAATTAAACTCCATGGTTGCGTACGAAATCCTGCTGAAGGTTTCGTTTTTTCAAAGACTGATTATTTATCAAGCCATAGTCATGACAGTAGGTTCGCATTGCTTGCTCAAGATATAGTGGCTGAACCTTTCATTATTGTCGGTTCGAGATTTGAAGAAGATCATATTTTGATGATGATAAGAAGAATTTTAGACGCCAATAAAATTTTAAAGGCTCAAAACAAATCTTTTTTGATAAGCCCTGATTTTAGTCCAAGAGTTGTTAGGAATATTAGAAAAATAAATGCGGAGTGGATTAAAGGGAGTGCCGAGGATTTTTTAAAAGTCGTAGCTGATTTAAAAATATCCCGGTCAAAAAGAATAGATTTGCAAATTGCGTACTCTGGATTCATAAATATAAATAAAGAAATATCAAAACCTAAAAAAGATTATAATAGCAAACTATATTGGGGGGAACAACCAAAGTGGGAAGATGTTGCGCATAGCATTGATATTGTAAATACGGAAATTACACCTTTTGTAAAAAATGCTCTGGATGCTCATATTGGCCATATCACAATATTAGGAAAACGATGTTCTGGAAAAAGCACACTATTAAAAAGGGCTGGACATTATTTGTCCCAAGAGGGTTTTTCAGTTTGGGAGTATTCTGACGATCTTTTTAACTGGTCAAGCTGGAGTTACTACATAAATCGAGAACCTAATTTAAAAAAAGTTGCGCTATTAATTGATGATGCTTCTAGGCTCTATCATGATATCAACAGGCTTTTTAAAGCGATTGATGATGAAAAACAATTTTTCGTAGTGTCGACGAGTTCTTTATATATGCATTATAAGAAAAAATATGCACTATCAGAGGATTTATTAACTGAAATATTCATAGAAAAGCCAAGCAAATCATATGTAAAAACGATATATTTGAAATTAAAGTCATCAGGATTACTTGGGGAATTAAGACAAATTGAAAATGAAAATGATAGATTGATTAAGCTTTCAAAGTACTCTGATTTATCTAGTTTGTTATTTAGCATTACTTTTGGAGATGAATTTAAACAACGTTTCAAATCTATATTTAATAAAAATATTTCAAACAATGAATGCAAAAATGCTTTACAAATTCTTTATATATTTGATGTTTTAGACATCCCTTATTTACCAAACGACCTTCTGCTAGAATTCTTAAAAAGCGAGCAAAGTTCAAGTTTTGATAATTTTGAAGATGCTATACGAAAAAAAGGGAAAAACGGTTATTCATTAAGAAATTCATACTTTCATTCATTGATTAAAAATACATTGAATGGAGCTGTTTCCTTGCAATTGATTGAAAGTGTGATCGTATATATAGCCTCATTTATCGACGAGAAAGAAGAGTCAATATATAAAGAAATTTTTACAATGTTGCTTAGACCGAAAAGTGTTACGAAAAATCTTAATATAAATTTAGACAAATTTCTTCAAATGCTACATA
>CAYSCL010000052.1:0-2390 GCA_964429545.1 Candidatus Woesearchaeota archaeon | reverse complement strand
CTACATCCAATTTAATTTCTATTTGAGGTACTCCACGTGGAGCTGGCATAATACCCCCAAGTTCAAAATTACCCAACAATTTATTTGATGAAAAAAGTTCATATTATGAAACTTATTTTACAAAAAAAATTAAAAAATTGTTTTTTTTAATTTTTACTGTGAAAAATTGTGAAAAATTGTGAATCAACTATAAATAATAGTATGGATTTATAATATAAGGAGACAAAAAATGATTGAATTCCAAAATAAAATATATTACACAACCAAAGAAGTTGCAAAAAAACTTTGTATTGGCGTCAATAGGGTTTCTCAACTCAGAAACGAAGGAAAGATAAAAGCAAAAAAATTAGGACCAAAAAAATTTCTTTATTCAGAAAAAAACATAACAGATTACTTAGAGGGGAAATAATATGAATAATAATCTAATACATTTAATAAAAACAAATTGTACTGCAATTAATGGGGTAATACAACACCAATTAATAAACAAATACCTAAAAAACCATCCAAATTTAAAATATGAGTTTGAATCAAAAACATCTTTTTTATCAAATGGAGAATCATTGGCATTAAAATTTAAAGCTTTGGAGCAAGGAATTACTTGTTACAACAAATGTGAAATTTGCGGGAAAAAACTTAAAAAATTATTTAAAGAAGTCTGTTCTCAACAATGTTCTGCTAAGTTAACAAGAAAAAAAATAAAAGAAAAATACAATGTAACATCACCAATGCATGTAAATAAATTTAAAGAAAAAAACTTAAAAAAGAAAAAAGAAACTATGTTGCGAAAGTATGGGGTTGAAAATCCAATGCAAATTGAAGGAATAAAAGAAAAGATAAAACAAACAAATTTAAAAAAATATGGTTGTGAGAACCCACAACAAAACAAACAAATCAGAGAAAAAACAAAACAAACAAATTTAAAAAAATATGGTGTGGAATATCCTATACAATCAAACGAAATAAAAGAAAAAATTAAAAACACTATGTTATCAACATATAATTGTATCAACCCTATGCAGGTTGATATATTTAAAGAAAAAGCAATAGAAACAAATCTGAAAAAATATGGCGTGCCATTTATTTTCCAATCTGATGAATTCAAAGAAAAAAGGATTCAAACTAATTTAATAAAGTATGGTGTAGAATACCCTACACAATCAAACGAAATAAAAGAAAAAATCAAACAAACTAATTTGATAAAATATGGATACAGTTGTGTTCTTCAATCAGAGGAAATAATAGAAAAAGGAAGGCAAAAACAAATTCAATTGTATGGTGAAATTATGAATTTTGCTAGCAAAATTCATAGAAAGAAAGCAGAACAAACTTGCATGAACCGATATGGTGTTAAAAATTATTTTGAATACATAAATCTCAATGGTGGTGGTATGATTTTTGCGAGAAAAGAATTTGTTTGGCCATCTGGTAAGATTGAAATGGTTCAAGGATATGAACCAATAGTACTTGAAGAATTATTACAAAAATATGATGAATACGAAATATTGGTTTCACGAAAAGATATGCCTGTCTTTAAATACAAAGGAATTGATAATAAAGAACACAGATATTTTCCAGACATTTATGTTCCACATAAAAATTTGATAATTGAAGTTAAATCAGAATACACAATGAATGTTGACCTCCCAACAAATCTGTTAAAGGCAGAATGTGTTAGGAAGGCCGGATTCAACTTTGAATTTCAAATAAGATAATTTAATGTTCTGAAAATTCAGCATCCATTACATCCGGATCAAATTCTGGTGATCCGGATGTTTCATAATGTGATTGATCTGATGCTTGTTCATACATCCTTTTACCAACTTCCTGATATTTATCCATAAGAACTTTTTCGGTATTTACCAAAATATTTAAATCTTCACTATTATCCGTTACTATTTTTTTAGCTTTTTCAGTTTCTTCCTTCAAATTCTGTGTATCAACATTTTCGTTTTCTGTTATAAATTTCTCAATCTGAGAAATAGTACTATCCAACTTATTCTTAGCATTAATACATTTGAGTTTTTCTTTATTTTTTATATTTGACGCTTCAGCCTCCTTCACCATTTTTTCAATATCGTCTTCTGTTAATCCTGAAGAACCCGAAACAACTATTGAATTTTCTTTTCCTGTTACATTATCTTTTGCTGAGACAGTCATAACACCGCTAGCATCTATATCCAAACTAATTTCTATCTGGGGTACACCTCTTGGAGCGGGCATAATACCTCCAAGTTCAAAATTCCCTAATAGTTTATTATCTACAAATAGATCTGCCTCGCCAGTTGCTATACGTACACTTACTCCGGGCTGATTATCTTGTGCAGTTGAAAATGTTTGTGTTTTACTTGTAGGAATAGTAGTTCCTTTTTCAATCAGCTTAGTCATTA
>CAYSCL010000051.1:0-2423 GCA_964429545.1 Candidatus Woesearchaeota archaeon | reverse complement strand
AACAGAGCAACAAACAAAAGAAAGAATTACTGGAAAAAAGAAAAAGAGATCAGAAAAAACAAGAGAACAAAAAAGAAAAGGAACATAACAAGCAAGCCAAAGAGAAAGTAAAAAGGGAGAAGCAATATAAACAGCAAAAGAAGAGATTGCAGGAAAAAAAGGAGCATAACAAGAAAAAACAACAGAACATAAAAGAAAAAGAAAAAGTAAGGAAAGCTCGAGAAAAAGTAAAAAGAGAAAAACAGAATAAGAAAAATAAGCTTAAATTGCAGAAGAAAAAAGAAAGAGCAAAGAAGAAGTAGACAAAAAAATATATAATTATGGAAGATAACTGGGATAGTCTAATATACATAATCATAACTATTGTTGCATTTGCAATTTCTATTCTTGGTAAAAAGAAAAAGAAACAAACTCAAACACCTTATAAAAGCCAAGTGCAATATGATAATCATGAAAAAGAGGACAACTCTCTATTACCAAATTTAGAGAAGCTTATTCGAGAACAGGTTGGGATTCAAAATCCATATTCTTATGAAGAACAATATGTTGAACAAGAGGAAATAATTCAGCAAGAAAAGCCTTCTGATATCTTAGATGTTGTTCCTCCCGAAATGTTTGACGACAAGGAAGATGTTCCATATAGCATTGAATACGAAGACACCAGCGATATCTTTAAAAGTTCTATTAAAGATGCAGATCTTACTGTTGAGGAAGAAGACAAGGTATTAGAAAATTTTGATCTTCGTGATGCAGTTATTTTCTCAGAAATAATAAATAGAAAAGAATATTAACACCTTTTTCTTAATAAACAGCATGTTAAGGAAATTTCAATCAATAAAAATTATGGGGTTATAATTTTTTTTACTTAAATTTGCAGTGATAAGAAGAGTTCCTGCTACGTAATGGAATTCTTCTTTATTTATTGATATAAGTGACACATAAAATACAATTTAAAATTATTACAAAATGACAAAAGTTTCTTACGTTACAGCACAGGGGTTGGAAAGGTTAATGAAGGAATTAGAACAATTAGAGACTGTCGAACGACCATCTATTTCTCAGCAGATAGCCGAAGCCAGAGATAAAGGCGATTTGTCTGAAAATGCAGAGTATGATGCGGCAAAAGAAGCCCAAGGGATGCTTGAAATGAAAATCAGCAAGTTAAAAGATACTATTGCAAACTCAAGAATATTAGATCAATCGAAACTTAATACTGATACTGTTCAAATCTTAAATAAAGTAAAAATTAAGAACAGAACAAATGGCGCTATTATGCAATATACAATTGTTTCTGATAGCGAAGCAAATATTAAAGAAGGTAAAATGTCTGTAAATACTCCAATAGCAAAAGGCTTATTAGGGAAAAAAGTTGGAGATGTAGCCGAAGTTCAAGTGCCATCAGGAAAAATGGAATTTGAGATTATTGAAATTTCACTATAAAACTTAAAGTCATGAGCTCCATATTTACTAAAATTATTCATGGAGAAATTCCTTCTTATAAAATTGCAGAAGACGAAAATTATTTTGCTTTTCTTGATATTGCTCCATTAGCTAAAGGACACACACTTGTTATTCCCAAAAAAGAAGTCGATTATTTATTTGATCTTGACGATGAAACACTGAAAGGATTAACTACATTTTCAAAACGTGTTGCAAAGGCAATTGATAAAGTAATTGAATGTAAAAGAGTTGGAGTTGTTGTTTTGGGTTTAGAGGTGCCGCATGCACATATTCACTTAATTCCATTGCAAAGCGAGGCGGATGCTAGCTTTTCAAAACCAAAACTTAAGATTACACAAAAGGAGTTTGAAGAAATTGCTGAAAATATAAAATCAGAATTTGTGTAATAATCATATTTAAAAATAGCATAAATCCGAAGCAATTAGCTTCGGATTTTTTGTTAAATAAAGTTAAATACAGACTCCAACAAGAATATTGAACTTGACAATTGCGTTTGATAAGTAAAGATTAGGAGAAAACTTGTCAAATAAAATGGCAATTTGGTTTTCGTTAAAAAAAGTTAATCTAACCAACTACAGAAATCGGATTTCGTATACATAAATAGAAGCCGGCTTTTAACGAGAATTTGTGGGGAAGAAATGTTTAACCTAAAACCCCTAATACCATGAAAGCAAAAAAATCAAAAAGAGCAAACCTCGAACGTTTACGGACCATTTTTATACAAATAGGTCTGGTGATTGTCCTCTCAGCAATTTTAGTTGCATTTGAATGGAAATCAAGTGTTGAAAGTCCTAAAGAATATATTATTCAAACGGATTATAATGATTTAACTATTTTACCTCCCGTAACAAGACCCAAAGCTGAAGTGCCTAAAAAAGTTAAAGTACCTACATTTGTAATAACTCCCGATAACTTTGAAGTTCCTGACGTTAATTTAGATAATTTAATTACAGAAATAGGAG
>CAYSCL010000050.1:0-2449 GCA_964429545.1 Candidatus Woesearchaeota archaeon | reverse complement strand
TTTTGATAAATTCTTTTTGCATCTTCAGTTCTTTTTTCTCTATTTGCTTCTTCGTATTCTTTGATGAAATTTTGCATGTCTCTTTTGTCAATACCTATTCTTATTTTCTTTATTGTTGGATAGATATAATCTCTAAATCCTTTTGGTGTTAAGCCGAATATTTCTTTTATTTTATGGTAATCTTCTTTTGCAGCTTCTTGGTCGTTGTTTTGTAATGCTTTTTTTGCTTTTTCTGAATATTCTAAGATTCTTCTAACATCTTCTTCTTTTTTCCAAATATTCATTTTTAATTTTTTGAAAACATCTTTTCCGAAGTATAAAGCTATTGCTAGGAAAACTAGGAATAGAATATAGTATGTTGTATTGTTTTTTCCTTCTCCATTGAATGAAAAATAACCTGTAATACTTATTCCTTTTATTGAGAATTCTTCAAACAAAAGTGTTTCTGCTTCTTTTAGCTTGTTTAATTTTACCTCTTCTTTAATGTAGTAAACAATTTCGTCATCCTTAATATTTTCAATTTTTATTTCGAATAAATTTTTGTTCACTTCTTGGCTAGTGGTTTTGAATTCTATTTCTTTGATTTCATCAGGTATTTTTTCTAGAATAGTTTTGTATGCACTGCTCATCAAATTAATTTCTTTTTTCACAGAAGTTATTCTCTCTGTTCTGTCCGAATATTTTACTTCAACAGTTTTTATCTTCGTTGTTACACCTAAATCTTCTTGGATCAATTCATTTTGTTCAGCCAGTTTTCTTATTTCATTGTCTCTTAATTGGATTTTCTTTCCTTCGCTGTATTCTCTTGTTATTTGTTCTAAATCTGTTAAACTGTTTTTGATGAATTCTGAAGAATCTACAATTTCAATATCTTGTGGAATGTTTTTTATTATTTCTTCAAGCTCTTCAATTGTTTCTTCTGTTCTTTCTTCTTTCAAATTTTCATTCGAGATAAATTTTATGTTTGTCCCTAGATCTTGATCTATTTGAACCAGTCTTTTAGAGTAATAAGTTAGGTCTTCTGAAATTCCTAATTCTTCTAACACTTCTTTTTCTTCTAGTTTGTAATCTTCTTTTTTATCTAAGAAATCTTCCAAATCTTCTATTGCCTGATCTATTTCTTCTTCATATTCGTGTTTTGTTGTTTTTACTGTCAAATCATTTTTTTCTTCTGTTTCTTTTCCATCTTTATCTTCACAAATTACATACCAAGTGTATTCTCCGTCATCAAAGGCTGTAAGTTTAACCTCAATTTCTTCATTCAGTGTTGGAGAATTTTTGTTTGTTGTGTAATCTAATTCTTTCCAGGACTCTAAATTTTTGTATAACTCAAAAGTACATTTTTCTATTTCCTCGTCATCATCAACTTCATATTTGAAAGTTATTGTGTCTGATTCTATTATTGAATTTTCTTTTGGGGATATTAGTGAAATATCTGGGGCTTCATTATTGTCCGCTGGGTCTTGAACTGAGATTGTTGGTCCCTCCACTATAATTGGTGTTGAATCGATAAGAAATCTTAATTCTGGCACATAGTTTCCGGCGTCTTCATAAGAGTGAGTTAGTTCTATTGTTGAAGTCGAATCAGGAGTTAAATGATTTGTGTTTATTGTTCCATCATCTGTGTCTATTTCCATAGAAGTTATTTGTTTCTCTGGAGAATTTAATATTAAACTTAATTTTATTGCTTCTCCTGGTTCAGCAATTGTTTTATTAGTTAATATCTTAGATTCCATAACATAAAAACTTGTATTCCTGAATCTTGTTTCTGCATAATAATCATTTGATGCTTGAATAATATATGTTCCTGCTGAAAGATTTTTTGTTATTACATCTGAGTTTGTTGCCAAATTAATGTTTCCTTCTTCAGGGTAAAATAATGTTAATTGAGAGATTAAACCTATTGAATCTATTTCTATTTCTTTTCCTTTCAAATAATTTTTTCCCACACTTATCGAAAAAGGAGATTCTTCTATTGTGAATGTTTCTATTGGAGTTGTTACAATTTCAACGGATGCATTTTCTCTATCTCGGCATCTAATTAACCAGTTTTTTTCGCCTAATCCCAGATTAAAAGTATTGGTAAGTGCTATTTTATTATTTTCAGTATACAACTCATTAGGAATTTGAATAATCATTTGTTCACTTGGAACATTATTTATTTCCAATTCGCAATCTAAATTATTCAAATTGGAATAGTTTATATTCAAATTAAATTCCAGAGGATTTTTTATAGGGTTATTTATTGAAGCAGAAAGAACAATTTCATTTGATTCTTCGCCAATTTCTGGGATTATGGCAATTTCAAATATTTGTTCATTTGATTCTGAAGCATTTATTGTAGTAATCGCTATGCTTGAGAATAATATGCAGATTATTGCGAAGATTGCTATCTTATATTTTTTGTTTACCATTGATTCTCCCCCGAGATTTCATTTTATTTTTTACC
>CAYSCL010000049.1:0-2470 GCA_964429545.1 Candidatus Woesearchaeota archaeon | reverse complement strand
TGACAGTTTTTGTCAAGAAAAGTGTATGAATTATACAAGTCTTTGGTATGCTATGGCAAAGAACAAAAATGAATTATATGAATTAAGAGGTAATTCATTAATAGATTATGTTGAAATTGAGGAAAAACTAATTGAAAGAAATAATAGTAAAATTGTTTATGAATTGATTTTAAATTTTTATTCTGATGTTAAAACTGAAAAAAATCTCGAAAAAGAAGGAATAGAAAAAATAGTAAAAATAGAAGGAAAAGGTTTTTTAGCAAGGATAATTGAAGAAGATGCGGATTACCATGAAATTGTTTATGGTCCAACTTGGTATCGGAAAATTGAATTAAATAAAGATTTAGATAATCTTTGGAATTTTTATTTACAAAAAAGTGGTTCTGAGAAATTAATTAACGATAAAAAAGCTGAATTGAATGAATGGATATCAGAAAATCCTTCTGGAAAAATGTATGTGGGTGCAATGGGGGTTCCGGAGAGGATGGAATTTTTATGAAATATGAACGACTTTACGAAGAACTTTTTCATAATGAAAAAGAAAAATTTTCTCTTATGGAGAATACAGCAAATGCTTTGCTTTTGCAATTTACTGAACCAATAAAATATGATTTGGCCATTCCTGGATCTAAAAATATTTCTAGATTATTGAATATTTTTCAAGAAAATTTATCTGGCAATTATATTAAACCAGAAGATGTTAATTGTATTCATCCTAGTTATATAGATAGGCGAATTAATTTTAATTTTGGAGATGAGCTTTCTAAAAAAGTTGATGAAGGATTGAATTTATGTTTTGGATTAAAAAATAAATATGATACTTTTCCATTACAGTTGTATTTAGACTGGAATAATGATGTTTTTGGAAGTGAGAAATGGTTTTATCGTTTTAGGGAAGGAAAAAGGCAAGAGATTGAAGGGAAAGTAAAGGATTATTTTAATTCTGAAGAGTTGTTAGATTTTGAAAAAATTGGAAATTTTATTCAACCGTATATTAAAAATTTGGATAAGGGGGTTACGATTGATTAGATAAAATGAAAGAAAAAGAAATGACTCGTGGGGAACCTGAAAGAGAATGTTATTTTTACAATTTTGGAGATAATTCAAATTTTGAATATCGTTGTCCTACTGCATATGGTGCAAGATGTGAATTTTATGATACTTTTTTTGGCGCTGATAGTATGGATGTTGAAACTAAAGAATATATTAATTTGAAACCAGATTGTAGTGGCTGTTCTGAAGAGAGAAAGGCAGGTTTGGAGGGGAGAGTAGAATGAAAATAAATGATTATTTGAAAAGTTATCATGAAAGTAAAACTAATTTTTTGAAAAATGAAAAATCTTTTTGGGAAAATGAGTTGAAAAATGAAAAATTGTTCTCCAAATTTTTGAAAAATCTTGATTTTGTAGTTGAAGAAATTATTCCAAAGGAAATTAAAAATGAGGAACATAGAAAACATGGCGCAATAATTTATACACCTGATTTATCTGTTGTTACTGATTTCAAAAAAGTTAATTTTGGAAATCATTATTTAAATCCATATACCAAAAAATTTGCTTTCAGAAGTGATTCTCCAATGGGCATTTCATTTTATTCTAATGTTAAAGTTGGAGAAACCGAGTTAGATAATTTTGAGATTGTCTTAAGAAATCAAGAACTGTCTTTGAGGGGATATGATTTAATTTTGGAAGGCCAAAAACAATGGGATTCTTTTTATGACAAGAAAGAGGAAAAAAGATTGATGGGACTTATCAATAAAAGAATTGAATATTTTAAAAGCGAAGGTATGAAAGAAAAATTGGTTGAAAAAATTGGAGGTTATTTGCATTCTTGGGCAAGAGGTATTGATCCAGAAGATTATGATCCGAGGTTATAAAATGGGAGAAAAAAATAATTTAAAATCAAAAATAGTTTCTCAGGATTCAGAATTAGGTAATTTGGGATTGTTGTCTTTGTTGGACAAAGGTTTTTGTGGTCCGCCTTATGATTTGAGTGGTTGTAGTGTTTCTTTTTATAGAATTGGAGAAGGTATTGATGTTAGTTTTTATGATATGAGTTGTGGTGTTTATCCTGGAGACAAATATTATGATGAAATAATTGAATATTTTAAGGGAGATGATAAGAATGATGTTTTATGATTTAAATGAGGTTGGAGGTTTTAGAAATGGGAGTTATTAATGTGGAAAATTTATCTTTTGAAAAATATAATTCTATGGTGGAAATGATTGATGAAATGGAAAGAAATGGTTTGGTTGAAATAGGTAGGAAGAAAGCTGAAAGGTGGATAAAGGAATATTCTGATTGTAAATATAATAAAAATTTTTTTTACAAGCCTATTAAATAAATTAAAATGGAAGCAAAAAGGAGATTCTATGGAGGGTTTTTGACCTGGGAACAGGAGAATGAAATAGAAAAATATGTAAAAGAGATGGAAGAGAATGGGACGGAAAAACGAGCTATAGAATATGCT
>CAYSCL010000048.1:0-2531 GCA_964429545.1 Candidatus Woesearchaeota archaeon | reverse complement strand
ATACAACATGTTGTACCTGGGTTAACCTGAGAAAGCCTGTGCATTGATACCATGATTGCTCACCCGATAGGATTAAGATTAATGCAAGTAGTCTTAATTTCCTGTTTTTTGAACGCTATTCATAGTTCAGATGCAAGAATAGTAGATGGATATATACGTATTCAATATCATGCGTAGCGTTCTTTCTTGTCTTTTCTAAAATACTGTAGTATTTGCCATGTATCTAAAATAGATTGCTCATTGGCCAATTTCAGGAGACACTCAATGAAAAAAAATACTTCAAAAAACAAATCAAACATTTGGTTTATTGGGGTTATCATTGCTCTTATTGGGGCGTTATTACTGTTGTGGGGTAGTTATTATGATAGCCAGCCACTTATAAAAAACATAAAAAATGCGTCCCAAACATTCGGGTGTTCCATTATTATTGCCGGAATTATAGGTGTGGTTCTGGAGTGGAGAAAAACTAAAGAATATTTTGGTGAACGTTTAAAAGAAATTATAATTGATGATAGTTATTTATCAGGATTAGACTCAAAAAAATTAAACAATCTTTTTCTGTCTATACAGGAACATATTTTTAAAACCGATGATATTAAAAAAGAAGACGGCTTTCTTGAATATTTTAATACTAATCTTCATAAGTATATAGTTAAACCTTATCGGGAGAATGTAAGTTCAGAAATTATTTTTAAAATTAAAGATAATCATAGTCTTGAGGCAACTGACAAAGTTTCATATATTTGTCGCTCCATGAACAACAAATTACAAGAAGATATTCAAATACTTCCAAATGAAGAGGAGTTTTTAAGCTGGGACTCTGTAAAAATAAAAATTGGGAATAGTAGCTCTGCAGAATTTAATGCTGACGACTTGAAAGCATTACTTTCAGAGCAAAAACCGCTGAAAGTAAAAATTGATACGGAGAAATATAAAGACAAAGTTAAAGTAGAAATCTCTCAAAAATATACGATTCGAACTTGCAAGTTACAATCCTGGCAGATGTCTAATCCTACCAAAAATTTACGAATTTCTATATCATATCCGAAATCCCTACAAATTGATGTTTTACCATTATTGGAGCTTGATAAATTTGCAGTAGAAACTGATGAACCTGGTTATTTTGGATTAATCTATAACGAATGGATGTTACCCAAAAGTGGAATCACTTGGACATTTATAGGTTGTAAAGATCAACGTGAACAAGTTGCTAATGTATAATTATCCTAATCTTCAACCTCACAATCTTGGTATAAGTCCTGTTTTTTCTAAAAATGTTCGGCCGCTATATGTTGTTTCTGTTTTGAAAAGTCAAAAATTAATTTAATATCTAATAACTTCAATTTTACTTTTGGGGCTTTTGATTATGTCCACTTCAAATAATTCTGCAGCAAGATTATTAAATCTTATAAAAACTGGAAAAGCAATAGATAGAAATCTCTTTATCCATGAGGCATGGTCAAAGCTATTATCCATACCGAAAGATGATAAGTCCTTATTATTTAAAAGACTTGGAAAGACAATATCTTTAACCCTTGAAGTAAGAAAAGACATTGAAGCTCTTTCGATATCGAAAGAAGATATTGCATTATATCTACGATGGTGGGGGCCGGTTCATAGTGCTTTCCATGGAACAACCCTTGAAATGAAATGGGATCAATTTCTCAACAGACTCAAAGATGACACCATTTTAAGCTTAGAGTTTTGTGCAAGCACTCTTTCAAAAGAAAAACCTGAAAAAACAATTGAAAAAGAAAAAATTCAAAGTATTTTGAAAGAAATTGATAATCTGATTGATGAAATCGAAAATACTGATTTAGAACAGCCGCTTCAAAACTATTTGTTAGAGCATCTACGAAATATTAAAAATGCGCTGGAAGAATATAAAATTTGTGGAATCGCTGCCATTGAAAGCCGAATTAATGAAATTATAGGCTCCGCTTTCACGAATAAAATAGAGATCAAAAAACAAAGACACCCTGTCTGTAAAAAATTTAGGCGAATAGTGACAGATATTTCAATAATTATTACCTTAGTTACAGGAGTCCCCCAACTCACTGATAATGTGAGTAACTTTTTTCAGTCAAATCAACCTGTAGTTGAAAAAGGCATTCAACAAAATGGCTCTGATACAGAACAAGAAATTATAAATATAGATTCGAGTTGTAAAATTTTAGATGTTTAATTTTTTAGGCAATTAAAACTCTATTTGTTTGAATGATAAAATTGCTGTTCTTACAAATTGGGATGATGTCATGGGCAGGCTACAAAGAAAGAATCGTAGATTAAACAAACTGAAAAGATGGTATGTATCAGGAGAATTAGAATTATAGAAGACACCATAGCAATCAGCAACCCCGCAATCTGTCTATTATTGATGACTTTTAACGAAAAAGACCAACCACAATATCTTGGGGTCTCAAAAAAACTTTCATTCAATTTAATTGATATACATATGAATTACACTGTGTTTGGGATTAAGTCAGGTGTTCCCCGAATTCATAAATTTGTATTGACTCCTGGCCGGTATG
>CAYSCL010000047.1:0-2556 GCA_964429545.1 Candidatus Woesearchaeota archaeon | reverse complement strand
TCCAATCCCAAACTAACTTTAATAGATAAATCAACTTTCCTCATAATAGAAAAATCTAGGGCACCTATTTTCCCTTTTATCCTTCTCTTATCTATTGTAAGAATCTGATTAAGTAAAATTGTAGAATCCTTTTTCAAACTTGAATTCTTCTTATCAATAAAGACATGGAGTGGAAAATTTTTATCAAAAACCTTAGACGTAATTGGAGCAACAATTGTTAAATTAGAAAACTTATTACCGAAATCATTTTGAATTATAACACAAGGTCTAATTCTACCTTGTTCATGACCAAAACTTGGCTCAAAATCACACCAAAATAAGTCTCCTCTTTGAATTATCATTTTTCGTTCCAAGGACAATCGTCAAGACCATCTAAATTAGAATCAGATAATTCTTCACATAATTTTAAATCAAAATCAGCCATCTCTTTATATCCTTCAATCAATAACTTTTCATCAGTTCTTTTATTTTTTTCCACTTCTGCAATTAAATTAAGAATTACATCTTCATAACTTTGTCTAGGAGAAGTCCGATAACTAGCCAAAGTTTCTTTAACCTTGTGCCCCAATTGAATACTAGATACCATTAAACTATAGAATAACTATAGTTTATAAAATTTATAAAAAATTAATTTTTAATCAAATCATCTCTTCTGAAACACAATCAACCCAAGTAAATACAACCCTCGACTAAACAGAGTAGCACCAACAGCACCATAAACAGCACCCATGTCTCCACCAACTCTCAATCCATAATTTATTCCAACATAATTAAAAATTATATTCAAAACAGCAGAACTAATCAACAACCAAGCCAAAATTTTCGTTTTCTTCTGAGTTGTAAAATAGCTTCCAAATAAACCAGTAATCGGTATAAATAAAATCAACAATGCAAACCACTTCAAAATTGGAACTGCAGTTAAATATTCAACACCATAAGCAATTCTAACTACATAATAAGCAACCAAATAAGTAAATATAGCAGCAGCCAAAGAAATCAAAATCACAGTATTTCTACTTTTCCTAAAAATACTTTCCAAAGATTTACCAGTTTTCTTAGCAAAAATAGGCATCATTGAAATAGCCATAAATCCAATTATCGCAGCTGCTCCTCCAACCAAACTGAAAGCAGCCCCATAATAAGCAATGAATTCACTTTGAACATAATGCCCCAACATAAAAGTATCAATATATCCAAAAAACATTCCAGCAAGTGCTGTAGCACTCAAAGGATAAATAAATTTCTTCAAATCTAAGATTTCTTTCTTCTTCAACTTTTCAGCACTATAATCAAAAAATTTAATTTTCTTTCTAGCCTTCAAAACCAAAAACAACAAAGCAATCAAATACGAAACAACCACTGCAATCAAAGTAAAAACAACAACCAATTGATCAGAAGTCCCAAACTTCAAAAATAAAATTATTGCTACAGGAACAATAACAAACCTCATAATTTGAAACAACACTTCCTTAAACATTGGTGTCCTAAAATTTTCTCCAGCCTTAAACATCATTTCAACAAATCCAATCATACTCACAATAGGAATATAAATTGCACCAACCAAAATAGCATAAAATATTGGTTTTTGATAATAATATTCTGCAATAAAGTAACTCGCACCAATTAAAACAAGTGAAGTAATTGAAACTAACCAAACCTTCCACTTAAACAATTGTTTCATATAACCCTTAGTCTTTCCAAACTGCTTTTTCCCCATAAATCTTGCACCATAAGTAATCACAGCCTGACCAATTCCCAAATCCGCAAAACTAGCAAACAAAACAATTGTAGCCAAAGCAAGGTTATACAATCCCATTCTCTCAGGTAACAACAATCTAGCAACAACAATTGTAAACAACAAACTACCAAACTTGAAAATTAAATTCTGGGCCAATTGATAACTAGAATTCTTCATCGCTTCACCCGTTGTCCCAGAAAAATCTCTCCTCCTAAATCGATTAAAAATATTCTTCAAAAAACTCTCTTCCTCTCTTATTTCTTCAACTAATTGCATTATAATTTTTCTCCTAATTTATTATCCAATTTATCAATTATATCTAATATTTTTTTATCATTTTGTTTAATAAAATTCGGTTTAACAAAAAATCCTTCATAAGAAATTTTATTTCTATAATTTCTAATTTTTTGTAAAAAAATTCTTTCATTTTCAGAAAAACCAAGATAAGAAGAAACCCAGTTAATTAGTTCTTTATGAGAAAAATCTCCAGAAAATTTTAAACCCTCTAAAATTGAAAGTGCTTCAATTAATTGATGCAAAAGATCACAATAATCATCTAAAGTATTTGAAGGATATTTTATCTTGTCTAAAGAATTCAATCTCTCTAAACTTATATTTGCCATTTTTCTCAATGACTCTGCACGATTTTTATCAATTGAAATTTTTCTTTTCATAATTCTATAAACCCTTCAAGCACAATACCATTAATGATATTCTCCTTTAAATTTTTATTTAATTTTTTTAAATCACCAAAATAAAGATTATAAAAGGTATCAATTCCCTCCGGAATCTCAATTGCTCTACGCTGATCTCACAGG
>CAYSCL010000046.1:0-2661 GCA_964429545.1 Candidatus Woesearchaeota archaeon | reverse complement strand
TATTTTGGAAGTCATGATGATAAAATGTATCAATTAAATGCAACTGATTTGTCTTTAATAAATTACTATACTGCTGGGGGAGATATTTCTTCTTCTCCCACAATTTCAAACGGTTATATCTATTTTGGAAGTCATGATGATAAAATGTATCAATTAAATGCAACTGATTTGTCTTTAATAAATTACTATACTGCTGGGGGAGATATTTCTTCTTCTCCCACAATTTCAAACGGTTATATCTATTTTGGAAGTCATGATGATAAAATGTATCAATTAAATGCAACTGATTTGTCTTTAATAAATTCCTATACTACTGGTGGAGATATTTCTTCTTCCCCTGCAATTGCAAATGGATATGTTTATTTTGGAAGTCATGATGATAAAATGTATCAATTAAATGCAACTGATTTGTCTTTAATAAATTCCTATACTACTGGTGGAGATATTTCTTCTTCCCCTGCAATTGCAAATGGATATGTTTATTTTGGAAGTCATGATGATAAAATGTATCAATTAAATGCAACTGATTTGTCTTTAATAAATTCCTATACTACTGGAGGAGATGTTGGAAATTCATTTTATATATTTAATAATTCTTTATATGTCACTGATGATATATTTTATACTTACGAATTGAATCTTACAAACGTTTCTCAAGAATTGCATAGCGAATATCTTCCTTTTTCTAGTAGTTCTATTTCTCCTCTTGTAACAAATGATTCTATATATATTTTTAGTCAATCTAATATCTTGAGAAGATACAATTTGGTTTGGTCTGTTATGGAAACTGTTAGAGGTTTTTCATCTTTTGAAATTGTGTCTTCCCCCATTATTGTGGGTGATTATTTATATATTGGAAGCAAAGCAGAAATGTTTTATCAATTAAATAATTCTAATATGGAACTTATCAATACCTTTATTTCTGAAAATGGTACGGATTTTGGTTCTCCCGCTTTTTATGATAATTATATTTATGTTGCAGATAATGCTGGAACTTTATATCAATTAAATTCTTCTAATATTTCTAAAAAAATAGAAATATTTCAGGCAGGGGCACTGTTTAATAGTGCTCCTACCCTATTTAATGGTTATGTGTATATTGGAAATTATGATAATTATTTTTATCAACTAAATGCAAGTAATATTTCTCAGGAAATTTCAAAAAATAATTTAGGAAATTCTATGACTGGGACTGCGGCAGTTAATGATGATTACGTTTACATAGATCTTAGATATAAATTATTTCAGTTAAATGCTTCAAATGTTTCAGAAATAATTGCAGAACATTCTTGTGGAAGTTATGCTAGTTCTTCTCCTTTACTCTATGGGCAATATGTTTATTATGGAAGTTATGATAATAATTTTTATCAATTAAATGCTTCCAATGTATCTCAAGAAATTGCACGTTTTTCTACTGGAGAGGATGTTGCTTCTTCTGCTTCTGCTTTTAATGGTTCTGTTTATGTGGGAAGCGATGATTCTTATTTGTATCAATTAAATTCTTCTAATATTTCTCAAGAATTTGCGAGATTTAAAACAGGAGATAAAATTGGAGTACATAATGGTCCAGCAATTTCTGGAGGACATATTTTTGTGGGAAGCTATGATGGTTATTTGTATCAACTAAATTCTATAAATGTTTCTCAAGAAATTGATAAGTTTTACATTGGAGGAGCGTTACAATCTTCTCCAGCAATTGCTAATGGTTATGTTTTCTTTGGAGGGAAAAATGGAAAAGTTTACAAATTAGGTGATGGAAAAACATACATAAATGGAGTAGAAAATAATTCTTATTTTAATTTTTCATTATATAAAAATAATGAGAATTTATTTTTGGGAATGATAAATTCAAATGAATTTTATGGAGGGTCTTTAGATGATATTTTGTTTTTTGATAGAGTTTTGAATGATGCCGAAATAAAATCATTATATAATTCAACTGCTTACCCAAATTTTTATAAAACATTTACAGGAATTTCCGAGGGGAGAAAAAATTTTAGAGTTTATTCACAATCTTCTTCTGGTATTGTGGAAAATATTTTAAGATATTTTATTTTTGGAGAGATTGAAGAAGGATCTACTGGTGGTTCGACTGGAGCAATTTCTATTTCTTTTGAGGATGGCTCTGTTGCTCGAAGATTGCCGAAGAATGCTTTTGTTAGAATGAAGTCGAGGGAGTTGGATTCTTCTTTTAAGATTTTGGAGGTTCAGGAGAAGAAAGTTAGTTTGAATTTTAGTGGTCAAGTTATTGATATTAATTTGAATGAGAGTGGGAAGATTGATTTGGATGTTGATGGATTTTATGATGTTGAGGTTTTTTATTCTTCGTCGAAGGGTTATCTTGCTGATTTGGTAATTACTGAAATTCATGAGAAGGTTCCTGCTGTTCAGGAAGAGTCAAAGGTGGAGGAAGGTTTTGTTGATAGTGGGGAAAAAGTTGTTGAGAAAAAGGGATTTTTTAGAAGGATTTGGGATTGGTTTATTGGGTTGTTTGGGAAATGATTTTAATTAATATAAAAAAAGGGATAGTTAAAGAAAATATTTATTGGAAATTTTAAGATATTAATTAATGCAGGAAAAATTTAAGGAGAATAGTTTGAATTTAATAATGAAATAAATTGAAAGGCATTTTTGTTTAGTATTGGTTTTAGTTTTTCTTCT
>CAYSCL010000045.1:0-2672 GCA_964429545.1 Candidatus Woesearchaeota archaeon | reverse complement strand
GAATTAAAGCCATTCTTGAAAATTCTCCATAAATTTCTAAACGAGGATGCTCGCCAACACAGTCGCTTCGCATAGTTCTAAAGAACCTCTAAACGAGGATGCTCGCCAACACAGTCGCTTCGCATAGTTCTAAAGAACCTCTAAACGAGGATGCTCGCCAACACAGTCGCTTCGCATAAAGAAAAATCTTCAAGCTCTGGAGTTGGACGCCTTCTGAAAATTCTAATAAATAAATATACAAATTTAAAGAAGTTTTCATGGAGTGCGAACCAAGAAGAATTAAAACAATTTTGGAATGAAATTTTCCAAATCATATAATTTCAAAAGATAAGAATTACATTCTTTTAAATCAGAAATTTTTTTATCCTTTTCCTTTAATGTTTCAACTGTTTGATAAACCTCCCAAAAATATTTGGAGTATATTTTGCTTTTTGAAAGATTAGATTTTATTAATTCTAAAGACTTTTCATAATTTTTGCAAAGGTTGAGTTCTTGATAAGCTTCATTTTCACTTTCCGAATAATATTTTGAATTTTCTCCCTTAATTGAAAAGACATGCTCATATTCAAATTCATAAAAGTCCCTAACTTTTTTAAAATCCTGATAATCTTTAAACTCATTTCCATAAATTTTATTCAAATTTTCAAAAACATTTTTTATAATTTTTCCATAATAATCAAAAGAATTTTCATGAAAACCTTCAGAATATATTGCAACAAGATTGCCTTTTTCATCATAAGGATGGAGGAAAGGCCAAAACCCTTCACCTAAATCAACTTGAGATTCATTGAATGAATAATAATAAAGTTTGGATTTTTCATTTAACCTAGAAAAATTTTTTATATTAAATAAAACAGGTTTAACAACTAAATTTTCATCAATCAATTCAACCAATCTTAACCCATCCATAAAAAAATAAAACAAAAACAATTTTTTAAAAATTTATATTCTAGAAAACTAATATGCCAACCCATATTTCTCTCTTAAATAATCTAATTTTCTTTTTTCAAAAAAATTCAAATAACCTTTTTCATCCACTTTATCAACTAGCCTCCTTAAAGATTGGGTATCAGAATAATCTTCTAAACTTTTACTCAACCCCTTTCCTTCTGAAATGAACATGAATTGTGTGTAATCTCCCAAAACAGAAGTTCCCCCAACTCCACGATATCTTCCTTGACTATAAGAAATTGGGGCTGGCAAAGTAGTCTCTATAAAACAAAATCCAGTATTATTCAAGGAATATTTTTCAGGACACCTAATTCCCACTGCCTCGTGATTTTCAGTTTGATAATAAAATAAACCAACCTCAAAACCCAACTCTCTTAATAAAAAAACAAGCAACTCTGATTTTCCTTCGCAAGAACCAGTTTGCTGATCCAGAGCCTGATAAGGATACCTAGAAAGTCTAACTTGGAATCTCCCTCCAAAAACATCTGCAAAATCTGGTTCGCCATAGGGAATATTTTGTACTAAACTAGTCGCAATTTTTGCTTGTAATTCTTTTGATGAAGGAGCGATATTTTGAATCTCAATAACCAAAGGCATCAAAGCCTCTCTTTGTAAATCATCACCAATCTTCATTAATTTAAAATCCCTACGAGTATAATTTTCACCATTAACTGAAACAAGAGAACGAGGTAAATTATCAAGATAATCAGAAAATTCCTCATAAATATCAATATTAACAAAATTATCTTCTCCGTCAATAATATACTTTAAACTAATATCTTTCTTTTCATCCCCATATTCAGAAGAAAAACAACTCCCATTTTTTTCTTCTAGGACTTCTGGACACCCGCACATTTCAACATTTTTAACCAATAATCCCCCTTCGCAATAATAAGGTTTATTCAAAGAACAATCCCCATAAAAAGTATTATCTCCACAAACATGACCAACGTTAGAATTTAGATTTATATTTGAAACAAAATATACTAGAAAAAAACCAAAAAGAAGAATCAAAAGACCAATTGACCAATAATAAAAATAATGTTTCTTCGAACCGCCCTCTTTACCAACAATATTTTCCTCTTCCATTAAAAAAATTAAGAAAAAACAATTAATAAAACTAACTTTTCAATATTTTTGCAACTAATTAAACAATCACTCTTTTTTCCAAGCCTCATTGGCCCTCAATAAAATTATTTTCAAGTTAGGAGAAAAAACTTCTTTCCAATACTTGAAAGCCTCATCAATAAATCTTCCTTCAAGCTCTTTATTTTTAGTCAATCCTATTAAAGAATGTGTAGTTGAATATTCCATTGTTTTTTTAATCATTCCCCAAATCATTTCTCGATCTTCTTGGTTATTGAATAAATTAGCCTCAGTCTGGCTTGCCAAAAATCCAGAATTAGGAATCAAAATACCATTCAAATAATTATGCCAACCCATAAAATTATCTAAAATACGAGCACAAAGTTGTCTTGAAAAACTAGTGCTAACAAATTCAGAAGAAACAACCCCATCAAAAATCTTGAAAGCATCATCCAATTCATTAAGTTCAGCCTCGAAACCCAATTCCTCTTTTGCTTTATTAAATTCTTTCTCAACCTCTTTTATCAACTCTTTTTTATCAATCATATAAGGTAAAAATTATTTTCACTTATAAATATTTAGCCAAACAAATCGGTATGTTCTAAAATAATTGTTTGAAAATGTTTGTTAGGAAA
>CAYSCL010000044.1:0-2957 GCA_964429545.1 Candidatus Woesearchaeota archaeon | reverse complement strand
TTTTAGGGGAAAAGGCATAACTACAAAAGCTGTTAAATTAATAACAAAACATGCTTTCAAAAAATATGGATTAAAAAGAATTTCTGCAAGATGCAGAACTTTTAACAAGGGTTCAGTAAGAGTTTTAGAAAAAGCAGGATACAAATTAGAAGGAATTCATAGAAAAGAAGTAAAGAAAAATGGGAAATATTTGGATAACATGTATTGGAGTATTGTAAAATGAAAAAATTGAAAGTTCCAAAATTAGTGGGAAAAAGAATAATTTTAAGAAAATTTAAATTTGGAGATGAAAAAGATTTGCTAGAATTAAAAATCAGAAAAGTTAAAACAATTAAAGATGCTAAAAATTGGATAAAAAATTCTATTTCTAAAACTAGTTTTTATCTAGCTATTTATTTAAAATCTGAAAATAAAGTAATTGGCTATAGAGAGCTTTGCCACCTGGATTGGTGGGATTTTGACGCAGGAGAGATTGGTATAAAGATAAATGAAGCTTATAGGAAAAGAGGGTTCTCAACAGAAGCTTCAATTTTATTGATTAATTATTGTTTTGATAAATTAAAATTTCATAAAGTTTATGCTGATACCGATCCAGATAATAAAATTTCCCAAAGAAATTTAAAAAAAATGGGATTTAAACTTGAAGGAGTAATTCGAGAACGAAGAAAAATAAATGGAAAATGGACAGATGAATTAGATTATGGTCTTTTCAAAAATGAATGGAAAAAAGCTTTACCCAAATTGAAAAAAAGATTAAATCAAAAAATAAAAAATGGATAAAATCAAATATCTTTATCATGGAAGTCCAAATAAACTAATTGGTGAAAAAATAAACCCCTCACAAGGGAAAGATTCTAACGAAAGGCCAGAAAATAATAAATTTGCAGTTTATGCAACAGATAGAAGAGATTTTGCTATAGTAATGGCAATTACTAATTGTAAAGATGTTCTTGGAGGAAGTATAGATGGTTTCACAAAAGACACAATCGATTCAAAAATTTATGGAAATTTTCCAAAACAAAAATACATATATTTACATATATTATCTAAAAACACTTTCAATCCCAGCAAGAGTATTCAGCACCAATTTGTTTCTAAAGTTGCAGTAAAACCAGTTAAAACTGAAAAAATATTGGTAAATGATTACAGATATTTATTAAAGGTTGCTTCTAAAAAAGAAACTGAAGAGTGGATTAAAAAATATAAAAAATTACTTTTCAAATAAATAAAACGGTTTAATTCCATCTTTATATCCGCAAAGAGTTTTTCCAAATTTACTTTCTAAAAATTCTTCTTCGCCCATTCCCTCAATTGGAGAAATGGCAACTGTATCTAATTCAAATAAAGCTGGCTTTCCATTATTTGAAACCATAAAATCAACCATTTGTTTATATTTTGAAAATTCTTCTGAATTATTGCTTATTCTTTCCATATAATTTCCTCTACTAAATCCTCCCCCTAAGAAAGATCTTGCAGAAATTATATCTTGGTTTTTACAAAAATCTTTGCTTTTTTCTTTAATATAATTTGAAATCAAATCGTTTCCAAAATAGGATAAATCTATTCCCTTATAATTTATTCCTAATTCTTCCAATTCTTTACATCCTTCTTTCATATCTACTGAAGAAACATTTGCCCCCATTTCTTTCATTGCAATAGATAAAATAGGCAAATAATCTCCTGTTCCAGCACCTAAATCTAAAAAATTCAATCCTTTCAAATCATCTCCTAATATAGAAATGTATGTTGCAATAGTTTCAGGGTTAATATGTGATTTATGATTTTTAAAAAAAGATTCTTTTTTTCTTTTTAGTTCTTCTAGGTCTTCTTTTTTATATTGCTTTAACTTTTCAGAATAAATTTTATTATTTTTATGTCTCTCCATTAAATCTTCATATTGTGATTCCAAACCCTCTAAATCTTTGCCGCCAATAGTAAAATCTCCAAAGCTTGATTTAGCAATTTCTAAACTTGTCTCATAAATTTTATTAGCTTTCGCTAATACTGTTTTTTCCAAACCATTTTTATTTAATTTTTCAGCATTTCTTTTTACTAATTCTAAATTTATCATGACTAAATTAAGAAAAATTATTTTATAAATGTTTCTATTAGTAACTACTTAACAGTACTAAATATTTAGAAAGCAAAACTTTTAATCCTTTTTTTCTTAGTCTTTTTATGAAAAGAAAACTAAAAAAACTCAAAGTTAAAAACAAGATATTTCTAGCTCCAATGGAAGAAGTCAATGATCCAGCATTCAGATTATTATGTAAAAAAGCAGGGGCAGGTTTAACATATACTCCCTTAACAAACCCTTTATCAAAAAAACCAATAATTCTGAAAGATAAACCAGTTTTGCAATTATTTACAAACACCGTTCGTGGAATTGCTCCTTTCATGAAGAAGCACAATAAAAAAGTAAAGGGGTGGGATTTTAATTTGGGTTGCCCAGCAACAACTGCAAAAAAACATAAATTTGGGGCTTATTTAACAGATTTAGAAATGACTGAAAAAATAATAAAAATTATGAGAGAAAATACAAAAAAACCTTTGTCAATAAAAATAAGAAAATCTCCTTTATCAGATAAACATCTAGAAATAGCAGAAAAATATTGTGATTTGATAGCAATTCATCCAAGAACAAAAGAACAAGGATATTCTGGGGAACCAGATATCAAATGGGCAGAAGAATTCAAAAAGAAGTCATCAATTCCCGTAATCTATTCCGGAAATGTAGATGAAAAAAATTACAAAGAATTTCTAAAAACTTTCGATTATGTGATGATTGGAAGAGCAGCAATCGGACACCCAGAAATTTTTGCAAAAATAACAAATAAAAAATTCAAACGTTCGTATAGAGATTACCTAAAATTAGCAATGAAATACAATGTTCCATATAGAGTAATAAAATTCCAAGCAATGCAATTCACAAAAGGATTGAGAAATTCAAAAAAGAA
>CAYSCL010000043.1:0-3069 GCA_964429545.1 Candidatus Woesearchaeota archaeon | reverse complement strand
CTTTTTGATTATTCAGATGTAGAATCCATCACAAGCATTGGGGAGAGTACAAAGAAAGACGATTTAAATCAGATTGGTAAATTCGGTGTAGGATTTAAAGCCGTATTTGCATACACATCTTCGCCTAAAATATATTCAGGGTCTTATAATTTTGTAATTAATGATTTGATCAGTCCATCAGAACTTGAACGAATCAATAAGAGGATAGATGAAACTATTTTTTGCATTCCGTTCAATAATCCAAATAAGAGTTCTGATATCTGTTTCAAAGAGATAGTAGATGTTTTCAAAAATATGAAAAATATCGTTTTACTTTTTTTGAATCATATTGAGCTTATTGAATGGAAAATTGACGGCCATGGTGAAGGAATGATTTTGCGTACTCAGCAGACTCAAATTCACCCATCATTAATTTTAATATCGAGTAATGATTCATCAAATGAAAAAGATCAAAACGATTCTTGGTATTTACGTTTTCAAAAAAAGATAGTCAATCATGACAAATTAAATTGTAGCATAGCTTTGAAATTGTCTTTTCGAAAATTTGCTCAGAAACAATACAATGAAAATATTGGTTTGTCCGAGCAGATGAAAATAGTCCCCGACAGTGGAAAACTTTGCATTTTTTTCCCAGCAGAAAAAGAATCCACAGGGTTAAAATTTCACATCAATGGGCCTTTTGCCTCCACAATTGATAGAGCCAGTATTAGTCATAAAAATCAAGATAATATTTCAATATTAGAGCAAGCTTCTGAACTTTTTATAGATTCAATGGAAAATCTAAAAAGTTTGAATTTAATTAATGCCAGCTTTCTTAGCATTTTACCGAATGATGATGATGAGCTCTCATCCTTTTATAATATAATCAGAAAGGATGTATACGCGGCGCTAAAAACAAAAGAAATTATTCCAACTAAAGATCAGAGTTATGCTGTTGCAGGAGATCTCATTAGAGGGGCAAAAAAATTATCTGACTTTTTCAGTGATGAGGATATCTCCTTTCTTGTTCAAAAAGAAAATTTAACATGGTCTTTAAATGTGATGAGAAATGAAAGGCCTGATAAACTCCTTCAATCCTTAGGCATATTAAATTGGCGAAATAAAGAATTTTATGAGGCCGTTAATGACTTATTTTATGTCTATGGTTACTCTGGTTACGGAGATAATGATGAGATAAAAGCTCAAGCCCAGGATTGGTTATTGAAAAAAGATGTTTCATGGCTTAAACAATTTTATAACCTTTTATGGATTGCAGTAAAAAGAGAAGGCAAAGAATATGGAACAAAAAATTTAAAAATGATTTTAACCGAAGACAACTCTCTATCATTAGGTTGTGAAACTTTCTTTCCGCCTCAAAATGATAATATTGATTTGGGTTTAAATATTCTTAATAAAAATTTATTCGCTGATATCACGAAAGAAAAAAAAGATAAAATAATCGACTTCTTTAAGGCAGCTGGTTCAAAAGAAATAAGTGAAAAAGAAGAAATTGATTTTATATTAAACACATTCTATCGGCAAAAAGGCAAATCTCCATCACTTGAGCAGCATAAAAAACATATAAAAAGGTTCATCTTTTTTTATAAGAAGAATAAATTATATAGAGGATTTGATAGTTCCTATTTTTTGCTTGGTTCTGATAGGCGCTTCCGAATACCAAGTAACTATTACATAGATAAACCTTTTACAGAAACAGCTTTATTGAATATAGAAAAGTTTTTACATAAAAAACCATTATGGGAAGGATATACTAAGATTGATGGTTTTGAAAAATTCGCTAAAGACTGTGGTGTAATTCACAAACTGCCAGTAATAAAAACATCGATTCCGATTGATCACCCAGAAAAGGAAATTTTGCACGAAGATTATTGGCAAAGACATAATCATAATAAAATAAATAGTGACTATACAATTGAATCTATAGATACTCTTTTAAGTGAACAAAGTCACAAGATATCCAAACTCATTTGGGATACAATGTGCAGTCTCCCATCAGAAAAATTGTTAGCCGCCTTCAGGCCAAACAAATCCTTCCCAATACGAACTGCAAAATCTTCTTTGATCCACAACCTCTGTAATGCAGCTTGGATTCCAACAAAAGATGGCGTGTTCTTGCAACCAACCAAGATTACAAGAACAGAGCTGCCGGATAATTTTGAATTCGATAATAGAAATGATTGGTTATCTAAAATTAGATTTGGCGAAGAACAGATTAAGACGACCATAGAATATAAGGCGAAAGAAGAGAAAGCAAAGGATTTAGGTATAAGTCTTGAGGATGCTAATTTAATTAAAAAACATCCAGATGAATTCTTAAAGTGGAAAAAAAATCAAATTGCAATAGCTTCCCAAATGAATGATTTTCCAACAAAAAAGTCTAAAAATCCAGAAAGACGGAAAAAGAAATTCGGTGATAGGCTTATAAGATCCACTCCAAAAGAATATGAGAAAAAAGAACGTTCAGTTCGGACGACAGGGCAGGATGTAAAGATCAAATCCAAGCAATATCTTCTTAGCAGATATACAAATGATGACGGTAATATGTTCTGTCAGATTTGCCAACAACCGCTATCATTAGCCAGTTTTAAGAAAAAAAATGGTGAGTATTATTTTGAATCAATTGAAATTTTAGGTAATAATCATTTGACCATAGAGGAAGAAGCTCAATACATAGCATTATGTCCACTTTGTTCAGCAAAGTATAGTGAATATATTAAAAATGACCAACAAGCATCAATTGATTTAGAAAACAAGTTATCTGATTTTGAGAAGGTGAAGTCAGACAATTACACAGTTCCATTAAACTTTGGAAAAGAGGTTGCTTCACTTAAATTTGTAGAAACACATTATAATGATATCTTTGATGTTCTTGAATACAATCGTATTAAAAACTAATTTAATTGACAGCTTTATATTGTTGTTTCGGCATCCTTCGAGAACCTGAAAATTTTTGAATCATGGGCGAACATATATGGTATTCCATTTTTGGGATTTCTTTTGGCGTTATTCACTATCAGGAAAAAGAATATATTAAACCTGTATTGGGAAATTTGAGTATTTTCAAAAATC
>CAYSCL010000042.1:0-3323 GCA_964429545.1 Candidatus Woesearchaeota archaeon | reverse complement strand
ACATTAGGCACCTGGCAGCAGGTTGTGGTCATCAATCATGACAATGGCCCCAGAAAGCGCACTGTTTTGTTGACGCTTGTTGGGAGTTCATAGCTCTGATCAGGCCAAATACCATGTTCATGGCCCCTGAGTGAGAATTAATTTCACAGCCTTTGATTCTAAAGTTGAGTCTCGGGCCCTGTGAACTATGGGGCGATCTATTTGAGTCCTCCTGAGCACTGACTGAAGTGTCAAACGCCTTTATTGGAAAGGCTCTTGGTTAACAATGATGCCATTATTGTTGACCTTAATATTACTTGTGTTTTTTATGGATTGCATTCGAATCGTTGAGAAACAGGAGAATAATATGCAGTTTTTGAATCAGAAAGGGGATGCCTTTGCTCGCGATCATACCTTTTTTGAGATTCTTAAAAATGATATCCGAAAAATTTTAGGCGATTGTGACTACATGAACACAGAGACCAATGATGTTTTTTGTACTGAGACAACATTCATAAACAGATCTGAAAAATATGAAAAAATAGGCGATAATTTGTATGAACTCTCTATCTGATTTATTAAAAACACTCCGTACGATCAAAAAGCATACTGAGTGGGGTGAAAATCAAAACATCCAATCTTGCTTAAAATATTTAGATTCTGAAATTTCAGAATTAGAGGAAGCGGTAGCTTCAAAAAACCATGAAAATATTGCAGATGAACTAGGCGATGTTTTGATGATGTCTTTATTTTTCTTAATTTATTTAGAAGATATGTCGGACTATGACTTTCAGGCGATAAATAGGCTAATAATCAAAAAATTGAAAGACAGATATCCCCTGCTGTTTGAAAAGAAATCCTATCAATTAAAACTATTCGAGAGTTTTGAGACTACAAAAAAAAATGCCGAAAAAACAGAGTGGTATAAACAAAAAAAAAATAGAAAATTACTGAAATATTGCTATTGCACCAATTCAAAATGTAAGAATTATCTTAAACCTGGCGCTGATGATTTGAAAATTTTTAATGATGAGAGAAGATGGGTGTTTTGTGCCACTTGTAAAACTAAATTTCCTTTGGAGGAGGCGTGTTTGTTTTCAAGCACTAGATCTGATAGGGACCTTCTAATCAAATCTCTTTTCCATTATGTAAAACAACGCGAACACAAAGAAAAATACAAACATATAGGAATTGGTAAAGATATATTAAATCGAGCTCTTAAATTAAACACAAACGAAACGCAAGTTTTATCAAATATATTACGTTCAAATTATGGAGAATTGGATCTGATAAAATATTTAGATATCAAAAACAATGAGCTGGAGGGAAAGTGAATTTATTTAACATTATTGCTGGGTTGTCCTCTATCATTTCATTGATTGTAAGTATAATAGCAATTAAGAAAGTTATTAATATTGAAAAACAGTATATTGATAACAGTGATACTGATATTCGCCAAAATGTTAAGACTAAAAGTATTGTTGGCGGAACTATTAATCAAACTGGTGTTGAAAAAAAGTGATACGTCAATCTGTACAATCTCTTTTGTCTTTTAATACGAAGATATTTCAGAATACAGGAGATAGCTCCTTAAACTTAAGCGAAGTTAAGTTGAATAATTATCCCGTGTATTTTTTATACGGGGATTCTGATGTTCAATTTTCCGCTTATAAAATTGGACAGTCCATTCCAATTAATAGATACTACACCGCTATCAATGAAGCTCTTAGGCTATTGATAATATTCAAACCTTTTGAATCTGAAATAATAATTTCGCCATCTTCGATAATACAATCTAACCTGACCGAAAAATTGTTCAATTCATTCGCATGTTTTTCAAATGAAGTGCCTAACCATATAATACTATTAAGAAGAGAGTCTTGTTGGAAAGATTATTTTGAAAAACGTATGAATGAAAGCTTTATTTTAAAAGAAATCCCAAAGTATGGTACTTTTTATACAAAGGACAAAATAGAAAAAGTTAAAGAATTTTCGACAACAAACAAGAGTTTTAAAGCTGGGTTTGAATGTTCAACAAAATGGGTGGAGGAAACCCATAAAATTTTAAAAACCAATTCAGGAACGGGCGATGTTTCTATAGAGACGTTATCAGATATTTCTAAAGAAGTTTTAGGTAAAGGCATATTTGTTTGGGAGGCAATTTGGCCAAGTCTTTTGAAACTGGGTCTTAAAGATAACTTGATTGATTCATGCAAAATCGCTTTAATCAACTCTTACCTTTCAATTTATAATGATAAAGCGCTTTTGCCAACAGGAATTAACCTTCCTTGGGAATTCTGGCCATTACCACCTAAAAGATATTACGCCAATTTAAAAATTTTATATCAAATTATAAAAATTGCTAAAATTGAAAAATACATTTTCAATGCGTCGCCTTCTAAACTATTACCTTTTCTAATTGACGAAAGACTTATAAATTTTAAAATCCTTTTAGAAACAGGAGAATCAAATGGACGTCTGCTTGAATATGCTATAAAAAATAAAAAGCTTATTTATAGAGCCGCAAAAAAAATATCATGATTGAACAAATAGATTATCCACTTAACAATTGGGATTCTTTTCCAAACCTAAAATCTACAACGCCCTTTTGTATTAAAAAATTCCAAAACTATTGTGATTATAAATCATATATTTTAGATGTTGGTTGCGGCTATGGGAGAGTTTGTGCTGAATTAGAGAAAAATGATTTTTCTAATATTTATGGCATTGATAAATCCTGGACTCAAATTAAAAGAGCCTTTGGGACATTAAAAAAAACAAAAATAGTTTTCGGGGATGCGATTGACCTTCCCTTTCCTTCGGATCGTTTTGGAATGTTAATAACTTTTGGCTTGATTAACTGCTTATTGCATGACAACGAATTGAATTTGTTAATAAAAGAGTGTAACAGAGTTCTCGCTAAAAATGGGGTATGGTTTATTAATATGTATGCTGAAAATCAGACTCCATATTTTAAAAAAAAATATGATAAATTTTCAAATCGATTTGGTCATGAAAAAATTTTCAAATCGAATTCGGGTCTATTGTTTCGACATCATTCTCTTGATGATTTTTTATCAAAGCTAAAAGGTAATTTCAAACCACTTGAAGTAGAAGAAAAAAAATTCTTGTCATTTAATCAAACCAAAGAAGTCAATGGATATTCCATAGTATTGGAAAAAATTTAATCAGACTTTGGACGCATCGCCTATGCTTCAAAGTTTCCAGTATTTTTATAGAAAACAGAACCCCGCAATCTTGGTATTCAGTGTCGTTGAACAGCAATTCAGAAAGGGCAGGACTACCAGAAGTATTGTGGTCATAATGAAAATTCCCAATCTTAA
>CAYSCL010000041.1:0-3423 GCA_964429545.1 Candidatus Woesearchaeota archaeon | reverse complement strand
CTCATTTTATTGCGGATGCTCGCCGACACAGTCGCTTCGCATAAAGAAAAAGAAGAAATAATTTACTGAAATAAATTTCAGAGTTAATGAGCTAAAATTCACTTTCCCAAGGGATGACCTTGCATCTGCAAGGCCTCGTGGTTCTGGAAATTTTAAGTATTAAATTAATGTGGAAGATTTTTTGGTTGGCAAAAGTTAGATTTATTGGGTAAAGATTAGATTTATGGAAAAAGGTTCTGGATTTGGGAAACATCTTTTTAGATGTAAAGATTAGATTTATTAATTGATTTTCTTTATTTGTTTTATGATAGAGGTTTATGTTTTATTTGGTTTGGGATTAATTTGGATTTTGTTTGCTGTTGTTCAGGATATTAGAACAAGGGAGATTGCAAATTGGTTGAATTTTAGTTTGATTATTTTCGCTTTGGGTTTTAGATTTTTTTATTCTTTGTTTGAAATGAATGATTTTGGATTTTTTTATCAAGGATTAATTGGTTTTGGAATGTTTTTTGTTTTGAGTAATTTATTTTATTATGGTAAAATGTTTGCAGGGGGAGATCAAAAATTAATGATGGCCCTTGGAGCTGTTTTGCCTTTCAGTTTGGATTTTAGTTATAATTTAAAATTTTTGGGAGCTTTTGTATTTTTGTTTTTAATATCTGGAGCAATTTATGGTTTGGGTGCAAGTTTGTATTTTGGAATTAAAAATTTTAAAAAATTCAAAAAAGAATTTATTAAACAACTAAAAAAGAAAAGAAATTTTATTATGATATTTTTGTCTTTAGCTTGTGTTTTTTTAATTTTGGGATTTTGGGATTCAATGTTTTTTTCTTTTGGAATTTTCTTTTTTATTGTTCCTTATTTTTATTTGTATGTTAAAGCTGTTGATGAAGCTTGTATGGTCAGGAAAGTTAAAACAAATAAATTAACTCTGGGAGATTGGCTGTATAAAGATGTTAAAGTTGGAAGAAATGTCGTTAAGGCAACTTGGGATGGTTTGACTGAAAAAGATCTGAAATTATTAAAGAAAAAGAAATTTGTTTATGTTCGTTATGGTGTACAATTTGCACCTGTATTTTTGATTAGTTTTATTTTATTGGGTTTAATTTATTATTTTGGTTTGTTTGGGTTTTAGAAATTTACTCGCTATCGCTCGTTATTAATGCAAAAATTATCTCAATCGGTGAGGACATGAAAGAAGTTTAGATTTTTGGAAAGTTAATTAAATTATTAAATGTTTTTTAATTTATGGATGGATCATATTCAATTTTAGCTAAGAATATTTTTTCTAGGAATGAAAATCAAAATAAATTTAGCGAAGCAATGAAGGGAGATTCTTTTTATGGGACTGAATTAAAATATGGCGGGAAAAAATATATTATTACCGATGGTTCTGTTAATTTTAACGATTTAGAGAAAATTTCAAAAAAAATTGAAAAAATTATTAATGAATAAATTCAAGGAATTCTTTTTGGAAGCCAAGTGTTTTTTTCATTAATTTCTTCTTCTTTTGATTCTTCTGTTTTTTCTTCTTTTGGTTTTTCTTTTTCTTCAATTTGTTCTGGTTGGGCTTTGTCAATTGTTTCCTTTAATTTTGCTAAATCTTCAGGGGTTTGTTTTTGACGTGGAGATTCTATTGTTTCATCATTGTAGATTGGAAGAATGTTGATTAATTGGTGTCCCATAACATGTCCTGGAATCAAATCAATTCTTTTTGGGTTGAAAGCTTTTTTTATTTTTCCTGAAACTTCATCTGCTAATTCTTTAGCTTCTGAAGGTATTTTATCTTCGGTTTCAATATGTTCTTTTGGAATTATTAGTGAATGTCCTTGTGTTACTGGATTTAATTCTAAGATTGAAATAGCCTTTTCATTTTCACCTATTTTTGTTGTTGGAACCTCTCCAAAAACCATTGAACAGAAAATACATTGTTGTTGGGCAGTTTTTCCATCACCTTGGATCATTCCTTGTTGTTTCAAGAATTCAATAAATTGTTCATCATTCATATCCTTTATTTTAGAAATAAATTCTGTAGCTTGTGGTTCCTCGTATTGGGATTTTATCTGTTCAATTATTTTTATTTTAATATTTGCTAAATCTAGTTCTGTATCTGCCATGTTTTGAAAAAGAAAATTTATTATTTAAATATTTAGATAAAATTGCTGAAATAAATTTCAGAGTTGATTTATAAAATTCACAGAATCACGTTCGTGAATTTTAATTATTCAGTTAATGGAGAAAAGTATTTTGAGAAAAAAAATGTCTCTTTCATTAAATCATTAAAAACTAAAATATTGAAAAATAAAAAATAAAAGAAAAAGTTAATTTGAGTTTATGCAATTTTTCTCATGTCAATTAATTGAGCTGAAGCAACATCTTCAATTGCAGTAAATTTGTTTTCAAGTTCATCTGTTTCTTTGTCATCTGGGTAAAAGAAGAATACAATTACAGCTTTTAGTCCAAAAGCGATTGGTTCAATTGTGTATTCTTTGTTTTCTCCACCAAATTCTTCTACAATTTTTTTTGCAGCTTCTTGTATTGCATCTAAGTCAGCGTCCGGAGACTCTGGCATTAGTTTGTATTTAGCACCATTTATTCCTGCCATGTTAGGAAATGTGGTTTTTGGTTTATAAAATTATTGGGTAAAATTGCTGAAATAAATTTCAAAATTTATATGCTAAAATTTCCAGAATTAAGTTCGGAAATTTTAACAAAAGTAATTAACATTGGAAAATTTTAGTAAGAGTTAGCCAAAATAATTGAAATGAAGAAAGAATGAATTGTAGAAATCTTAATCTTTACAAAAAAGTAACACAATCCTTAAAAAGAATTGTGAATTTTTGTTAACATGGAGATAGGTTATGAGAAAATTTTAGAAAGATTATCTAAAGTTTCTGGAGTTGAGAAAGAAGAAATTGATAGAAGAGTTGAAGCTAAAAGAGCTAAATTATCTGGCCTTATTTCTAGAGAAGGCGCTTTACAAGTTATTGCTGCAGAATTGGGCATTTCTTTTGATAATGAAAAATTAAAGATTGATGAATTGCTTCCTGGAATGAGGAAAGTTAATTTTAGTGGAAAAGTTATTACCATGTATCCAATTAGAACATTCACTACTAAATCTGGAGATGAAGGAAAAGTTGCTAACATAATTGTTGCCGATGATACTTCTAATATTAAAGTTGTTTTGTGGGACACAAATCACATTGCGTTATTAGAATCTGGAGATGTCCAAGAGGGCGTTTGTGTTGATATTGCTGCAGGGAATATGCGTGATGGGGAAGTTCATATGGGTAGTTTTGCTGAATTTAAAGTTAGCAAAGAAACATTTGATGATGTGCAAACAGAAAAACCTGTGAAAGAGAAGGAAGTAAAAGAATTCAATGTTGGAGATAAAGTTAATACTCGTGCTTTTGTTGTACAAAG
>CAYSCL010000040.1:0-3491 GCA_964429545.1 Candidatus Woesearchaeota archaeon | reverse complement strand
ATGATTTCTTTAAAACTATTTTACCTTGGATGGAGGGAACTGGAAAAAGAAGTGCGTTCTCTCCCATTCAAGGACCAATTGATACACTTCGAAGGTAGTGAACGCCTCTTCTGACAATCCTATTGGGGGGAATTATACCATAAAGGTTCAGTCAATTTTATCCGGTATATTCTTTCCTTTTCAACAAAAAGGGACTACTCCTATATCTTGTGGTGGGCTCAAAATTTGAAAAACTGAGCAATTATAGACAAAGTCATCACTCTAACCTTGAAAATTGGATGTTTGGCAATATTTAATTAACACTACAGCGACACGTTGGAATTCCTGCTCTTTTAAAAGGGAGGTCATAGCTGTAAATTAACAAAAATGCGGTGATTGACAGCCTTATCTTCTATGATAAGAAACAAAGTGTCACTGTGGTATAAGAGTCAAACGTGAACGCGATCTCACTGTTTTTTCTTTCTAAAAACAAAAAGATTGTTTTGATCAGAATAAGTTGTTTGAAAGTGTTTTAAGGAAAATCCGGTATTGTTTAAAAGTTTCAAAAAATCATTTTCAGCTAAAAAATGATATTTTTCTAACTCTCCATTCATCCCAATAATCATATCAAAAAAGACTATTTTTAGTAAATTATAAAAAATTGTTAACAAAGGCCCCTGACTTTTGATTTGGTCAACGGCTATTCGTTTCCGACTAAAAATTGGTTTAGGGTCAGAAATTATCATCGCACCGCTATCCTCCATAATGTTATAAATTTCAATGAGTAAGCTTTTTTTTTGAGGATAAGGGAATACATATAAAGTATTGATGACGGTGATAATGGAGAATTTATTAGGAACAAAAGGCAGTGGATTTGAACAATCTGCATTAATTAATTTCGTAAATGGATTTTTCATTCTATTGATTTTTAATGAATGAATATCTTTATCTAACCCTATTATATCAAAATTTAATTTGGTATTTTTTAATACATACTGAAAAAGATTTCCTGTTCCACATCCTATATCTAACCATTTGCGTTGACCGATTATTGCTTCTTTTTCTAAAAGGCAGCCAACATCCTCTACTAACTGTTTATAACCATATAAATTGTTCAAAGTATCATACACTTTAGAATAATTAGTCCAAAATGATGATTCATTAGTATACTTTTTAAATAAATCGACAATAAAATTTTTTTTCACATTTCTTATTAACTCCCGATATTATCATCATGATCATAAATTTTAAGATGTTTTTTGACCCTCAAAATGAAATGAAAAATAAAGGCCACTACACAATAACCAAGTATAATTGTATGAATCCAAGAGAAGTTTTTGAAAAGATATGAAAGCATTGCAGAAATCAATAATATCAATGTAGATATAATGACTATCCCATTCATATATATGTTCCCTTGTCCTTGAATAAATATCCCCCAAAATCTGTCGGATACGAGTACTAAAGCAGCGCAAAAATAGAATCCTGCGTAATTTATTGATACCGATTTATTTAAAGTTAAAAAGCCTAAATAGTGAAAACATAAACATAAGATAGAAATTGATATAATATCTAAACAAAATGTTGTTTTCGAATAGTTGTTCGAGGTTTTTTTTGAAGCTATTAAAATAAATGACATTGAATAATAACAAACTAATATTAAGGCAAAATAATTTGCTTCTTCTTTAAAGAAAGAAAGGAAATTATCAAAGATTAAAAATTTTACTAAAATCATGAATAAGAAACTACCAAGGATCGCTGGGAAATATAATTCCAACATCAGAAAATATAATTTATCAATTAATATTTTTTCTGTTTGTTTCATAAATCTGCACTCCTCATAAATTTGCACTCCTAAGAAATAGTAATTATATAGCTTCAAATAAAGAAATACTTCCTTAAAAATCGGTGGCGATTTAGAGTGGTTAATTTGACAATGAAGATGCTATGATGATAGGATTCATACATAAATAAACCATTCTTTTGATACTCTATTACAATTTTCCGGTAAGTTTCGCGAGCTTTAATATCAGAACATTCTTTAGAAAAAATGCAAATCCTAATTTGGGTAAAAGCTGGCTATTTAACCCAAACGCCATCAGATGTAGTACTTCAGGTTTTTCATTGTAAAGAATTTTTTCTGTTTTAGTAATATCCCCAAGAAACGGGGTAACTGGCCCATAATAGTCTTGCTCTGGACCAATGGCATCAAAGACAAATGAGAACTTTCTAAGAGTAACCTGTAAATGCTGTTCCATTGCAGCGTACCAATGACTTAACCCTAATTCTTTGCTTTTCATGTAAAGAATTTTATAAAGCCCAAAAAGAATAATAGGACGATTACGCCTTTCAGGAATATTGGCCTCAGTTGGATGATGGTAGGAACTCATTCCATATAACTCATCGTTTTTCCTCCGTCTCCATTGTCTTGCCACGACAAGTCTGGAGATTTCCCCGATTTGACTTCTCGGAAAATTTATTTTTGATCTATCGTAATTTTGACATTTTGATTCTAACGGGAAGGCATTCTTTGAATCTAAAATAAGCCTAATCGTTCCTATAACATCATTCTGATAGTCTATTGCTGCAAAATGAATGGAATGATCATCATATTTGTCTTTTTCTATACCGTCTGGAAATTCTGAACTGTTTAGGAACTGTGTTTCGTGGCAATAGACTTCGTATCTTAATCTGTAACTTTTTTCCAACAGATCATAATCATCGTCAATATTTAGAAACCTAAAGCCGCATAACTCCATTTATTCTCTCCTTAAAAACAATTTAAATTGTCTAAAATACATTTTTTTAACAATTCAAACTTATAGTTAGGACCTTAACGTTAAACTTTGGACCTTAACAATAATCAACTCGACAAATACTTAAAAAAATGATGATAAAATCATTAACATCATCTGGAAAGGCTTTCAATTTTTTTTGTTCAATTTGCCGCATAGTTGACCTAAGCACCGGTATTTATGTTGCCAGATTTTTTTGTTGCGTGTTTTTTTCCTAAAAAAATGTATTTTCTTTGGATTTAAATCTTTTACTTTTGACAGAAGGTAACCAAAGATTTGTCGTTCAAAACCTTTTATTTCGAGCTCTTGATCAAGCTCTCAGTTTATATTTGAAAGGTACTTGACACAAGTAGTGGAGATAAAAATACTTTAGAAAAATTATGTTGTTAGTTTTTTTTGAGATTTTTCAAATCTCTTGTAACCGATTGATTTACATAGCGATATTGACCCACATAAAACAACCCAAGATACTCTGTAAATTCAAATAGTTAAGCCCGCTCGCAACATAAGTCTATCATTCACTCACCTAATTGAATTGGCCTGATCGTATTGTCGTATATCAGCATTTAACACCACCATCAACCTCAAGCCAGTATCTGCCATCAAATTGTCTCATTGATAAATTAAAACCAAACCCATAATCCTCAAAACCCTTTCTATTTAAGCTTTCTCCACCCCGAAGTTCATAAATCCGTCCAGGTATTAATGTAACCTCTC
>CAYSCL010000039.1:0-3568 GCA_964429545.1 Candidatus Woesearchaeota archaeon | reverse complement strand
TTTCTGGAAATTTTGTTACTCGTTTTTTCGATAAAATTGACTTGTCCCCAAAAAATAGTTATTAATATTTATATATAAGAAAAAATTATTCTTATCATTATATACAGTTTGTAGTAATATACACTGTATATACATACAATATATTGTATATTATACTATAAAATGAACTGTCCATTTTGCGGAGATACAAAATCCAAGGTAACCAATAAGAGGGAAGCTGCTGAAGGTACAAGAAGAAGACGTGAATGTCTTAAATGTTCTAAACGGTTCACAACTTATGAAAAAGTTGCAACAATTGATATCTTTGTTATCAAAAAAGATAATTCAAGGGAAAAATTTGATATTGATAAAATAAAAAAAGGTCTCGATAAGGCTTTTGAAAAAAGACCTGTCTCAAAAGATAAAATTGAAAAATTAGCACAAGAGATTGAAGAAAAAATAAGAAGAACAGGCAAAAAAGAAATTAAGAGTGTTAAGATAGGAGAAATAATGATGAGAAAAATAAAAAGATTGGATAAGGTTGCATATGTAAGGTTTGCTTCAGTTTACAGAGAATTTGAAGATATTAAAGATTTTAAAAAAGAATTAAAAGATTTGTAGGGGAGAAAATGACAAGAAAAATAAGAAAAAGAGATGGAAATGTTGTGCCTTTTATTGAAGAAAAGGTAACAGAGGCTATCTGGAAGGCTGCTAAGGCCGTGGGGGGTAGTGATAGAGATAAGGCAAAAGAATTGACAGATAAAATTATGGAAATAATTTTTTCTGGCAGGCATGAACATTATATCCCAAATGTTGAAGAAGTTCAAAACACGGTTGAAAAAGTTTTGATTGAAGAAGGGCACGCCAAAGTTGCTAAAGCATATATTTTGTATAGAAAAAGTCATGAGGAATTGAGAAATGTTAAAGGGCTTTTTGATACCATTGAAGTTATAGATGATTATATTTCTCTTAATGATTGGATGGTTAAAGAAAATTCTAATATGGGGTATTCTTTGCAAGGTTTGAATAATTATATTACTGAAAAAATAATTAAAAATTATTGGACTAGAAGAGTTTATCCTGAAGCTATTCGTAATGCACATGATAGAGGGGACTTGCATATACATGATTTGGGAACACTTGGAGCATATTGTGTCGGATGGGATTTGAAAGATTTATTGATGGTTGGATTTACAGGTGTTTCTGGAAAAGTTTCTTCTAAGCCCCCAAAACATTTTAGACCTGCTTTGGGTCAAATTGTAAACTTTTTTTATACTCTTCAAGGAGAGAGTGCTGGTGCTCAGGCATTTTCTAATTTTGACACTCTCCTTGCTCCTTTTATCAAATATGATAACCTTACATATAAGGAAGTTAAACAAGCTATCCAAGAATTTTTGTTCAACATGGCAGTTCCTACAAGAGTTGGCTTCCAAACTCCTTTTACTAATATTACAATGGATTTGAAAGTTCCAGAATATATGAAAAATGAACCAGTTATTATCGGGGGTGAACCTCAAAGAGAAACTTATGGAGAATTTGAAGAGGAAATGAGGATGATTAATAAGGCATTTGCAGAAGGAATGATTGAAGGTGATGCCAACGGAAGACTATTTACTTTTCCTATTCCTACTTACAATATTACAAAAGATTTTGATTGGGAAAATGAAGATTATGAACCAATTTGGGAAATGACTGCAAAATATGGAATTCCTTATTTTTCTAATTTCATTAATTCAGATATGAAACCCGAAGATGCAAGAAGTATGTGTTGTAGACTTAGATTGGATCAAACTAAACTTCAAAAAAGAGGAGGGGGATTGTTTGGATCTAATCCTTTAACTGGTTCAATTGGAGTTGTTACAATAAATCTTCCTAGATTGGGATATACTTCTATTGATGAAACTGATTTTATGGAAAGGCTTGGAAGATTGATGGAACTTGCAAAAGAAAGTTTAGAAATAAAAAGGAAAACTGTTGAAAGATTCACAGAAATTGGATTGTATCCTTATTCCAGATTTTATTTGAGAAATATTAAAAAAAGATTTGATGAATATTGGAAAAACCATTTTTCTACAATTGGTTTATTGGGGATGAATGAGGCAATTGTTAATTTCATGCCAGGAGAAAACATAACTACTGAAAAAGGCAAATCTTTTGCAGTGAGAGTATTAGAGTTTATGAGAAATAAATTGGAAGAATTCCAAGAAGAAACTAATAGCATTTATAATCTTGAAGCAACTCCGGGTGAAGGGACCGGATATAGATTTGCTAGACTTGATAAGGATAGATTTGGAAGAATTATTGTTGCTAATGAAAATAATGTGAGAGAAAATAGGGCAAAACCTTATTACACAAACTCTACACAACTCCCAGTTTCTTATACACAAGATATTTTTGAAGCACTTGATTTGCAAGATGATTTGCAAACTATGTATACTGGAGGAACAGTATTGCACGGGTTTATTGGAGAAAGAATTCCAAAGGAACAAGTTAAGATTGTTGTTAAAAAAATTGCTGAAAATTATCACCTGCCTTATTTTACAATTTCTCCCACTTTTTCGATTTGTCCAATTCACGGATATTTGCCCGGAGAACATAAATATTGTCCAACATGTGATAAGGAACAAGGATTTACTGAAGAACCAAGAAATGCTCAATTAAACAAAGAGGTGAAAAATGAAAAGAACGAAATGTGAGGTCTATTCCAGGGTTGTGGGTTTTATTAGACCCGTGAATCAATGGAATGAAGGCAAGCAAGAAGAATGGAAAGATAGAAGGACTTTCAAAATTTGCGATGAAAATTAAAGGAATTCAAAAAACAACTTTAATTGATTACCCTGGAAAAATTGCATGTACTTTATTTTTATTTGGATGTAATTTTCGATGCGGATTTTGTCATAATCCGGAATTAGTTGTTAGAGAGCAATCTGATGATTTGGATCAAAAGGAAATTTTAGAATTTTTAGATAAAAGAAAAAATAAATTGGAAGGGGTTTGTTTTACTGGAGGCGAACCTTTGTTGAGTTTGGATATTGAATTTGTAAAAAAAATAAAAGATAAAGGTTATTCTATTAAAATTGATACTAATGGTAGTAATCCAGATGAATTAAAAAAATTTATTGAAGAAAAATTAGTTGATTATATTGCAATGGATTTGAAGGGAAGTAAGGAAAAATATTCTGAAATTGTTAATGTTGATGTTGATTTAAAAAAAATTGAAAAAAGTATAGAAATTATTGTCAATTCTGGTTTGGACTATGAATTTAGAACCACAGTTATACCCAAAGTTCATAAAGAAAAGGATTTTGAGAATATTGGTAAGTGGATTATTGAATTAATTGGAAAAAAACCAAAAAAATATTATTTGCAAGGATTTGTGAATGGGGGGAAATTCAATGATGAAAAATTTAAAAAAGAAAAAGATTTGTCTCTTTTTGAATTGAAAAAAATTGAGGAAATTGCAGAAAAATATTTTGAAATTGTTAAAATAAGGGAATAAAAATATGAAAAAAAATTTAGAAAATAAAATAGGTGAAAAAACCTATTCATTTGATGAAGCTTTTCAAGAATCTAAAAAATATTTTAAAGG
>CAYSCL010000038.1:0-3587 GCA_964429545.1 Candidatus Woesearchaeota archaeon | reverse complement strand
AAATTCCAATCATTCAACGTATTACCTGGAGAACCTTATGGATTAGTACCAAATTCCATTCTATTAAAACCATATATTAATAAAAAATAAAGCAAGAAAGGATCTTTTCTTGATAATTTATTATAATCCTCCCTCATTCTTTCATATCCATTTTTATTGAATTTTGCATAATACGTTTTGACATGATCTTTTCTCAATTTTTGAGGAACTATATCTTCCAAAAAAGATTTTGAAAGGCCATATTTTTTTATTAATTTTTTTGATTTGTCAAAAAAGGATTTTGGATTATTAGAGTTTAATATTAACATTTTATGAATATCACAAATATTTTTATCAATATCATTTAAAAGATATTCTTTAGCGTCAGTATTCAAAAAAACTGTACCTCCCCCAACAAAAGGTTCAATAAATCGTTTTATTTCTCTAGGAAAATGTTCCTTTATTTGATTCATTAATTTGAATTTATCTCCTACATAAAAAAAAGGAGAACGGATTATTTTTTCTTTCATTTTACTTTTGTTATAAAAACTATTTCTTGATGATTTTTAAAATTCGTTTTTCCAGAATTAAAAAATCTGTAATTTTTTTTAAAAATTTTAGTATTCCCTCTTTTATCTAAAATATTCTTTATATCTTTTAAAGTTATCTTATTTTTTGAAGAACTACTTTTTGAATCATAAGTATTGTTATATGAAACCACAATATATTTGCAATTAAGATTTTTTATCAAATCTTCAAAAGCTTTTTTTGCTCCAACTTTACAATATTCACTTACATTGTCTGGTTCAGGTTTCAATGCTACTCCAAATAATTTAGGAAAATCCCATTTTATTAAATTTTCCAAAACATGATAAAGTCTACTATATTGTCTAGAATTATAAGGTGGATCTACATAAACAATATCTGCATAAATTTTTTTTACAAGTTCATTTGTATCTTTTCTAAAAATTTTAACTTTTTTTGATTTAATTGGTTCAATTAATTTGAATTCAAAATTTTCTTCTTTCGGTTTTGAACCCAAATAAGCATCATAATGTCCCACAGTATTAGCTATTTTATCAATTGAATATAATAAAGAAGAGAGTAAAATGAAATATTCTTTTTTAGTTAAATTATTTTTATTTAATTCTAAATCTTCTCTCAAATAACCAATTTTTTTAGAAACACTTTTACTGAAATACTTTTCCCCAAAATGTTTAGAAAAATAATTATTTTTAAGATCTTTAATTAATAAAGAATTATATTTATCTACAAATTTTTGAAGTTTTTTATTATTCCATTTTCCTTTTCCAAAAAATCCTTTAAATATTATATAATTTGAATAAAGAAAATCATTAATGATTACTTCTTCATACTTTTTAACAGCAACCGAAGAAATAGATCCTGTACCTGCAAAAATATCTGCAAAAATGTTTCCAGAGCATTCTTTTTCAATTAAATCAAAAATCCAATCAGAAAGTTTTGATTTGTTTCCTGCATATCTTCTATTTGAAATTTTATAAGGCATTAATGAAAAAAAGAATTTTCCCTTTTAAATATTGGTTGCCATCAGCAAGTAGGTAAATCAAAGAAAATCAAAACCACTCATCCACAGTATGCTGTTTCTACTTCCCCTTCTTCTCCCAACTCCCACTCTCTAATTCCTACTCAAAACCACTCATCCACAGTATGTTGTTTTTCCTTCTCCTTCCCAAAAATACTATCAATATATCCTTTCACCAATTCCAAAGTCTGTTGCAAATAAGGACTAACATTATACTTCTTTCCTAATTCCAAAGCAGGTTCCATATATTTCTTAATTCCGCCTTCATGAATTGTAAAAATAAGTTTTCCTCCACACTTAGCACACTTCCCAGAAAGAGGAGGACGACGATGAATCTCATTACAACCAACACACCTAAAACCCTGCATAGAAAACTTCCTCAAATTACCACGCATATCACGAATAAAATGCCTTTCAATCACAAGCCTAGCAGTATCCATAGTATCAACCGACCTCAACTTCTCAACAAGTTCCATCTGATGACTAACCTTCTGAACCATATCCTCCAACAACTTATACGCAGAACAAACAACACCATCATTAAAATCAGTCGTATCATGCGTAAAACCAACATCAACAAAAGGATCCCTATCCTGCTTCAAAACATCACGGACCATATTAACCTCAACCTTAGAAGAATGCTCCTTCCTCTCAGCCATTTCATACAACTCCAAAGGATACTCCTTCAAATATTCAAAATCCAAAATCTGGTCATCAACTTCCCCCGCATCAATTCTAACATTCATAACAAGAGGTGCATCCTGTGTCGCCCCACGCCTATCAGGCAAATACTTACGAGAAAAGTTAAGCAACACATCACCCAAAAGCATCAAAGCCGCCTCATCCCCATCACAATCACGACGAATAGCAGCATGCATATAAGGAGAAGCCATCAATCCCAAAGTATTAGAAAAACCAATAAACCTACAAGCAACACCAGCACAATTATGCGGAGCCATACAAACCCCTAACTTCCCAACCAAATCATCTTTAGTCTTTACATTGTAAAAAGGTTTCAAACCATAAAACTTAACCAACAACTCATCAATAAAATTACAAAGTCCAATAAAAACATCTTCCCCTTTCTCATCCGGAGTCTCAGGAGAACTAGGAATCAAAACATCATGAGGTTTTATCTCCAAAATCTGATCATCCCTCTCCAAAGGTTTTCCCTCAATATCAATTTTATAACCCAACTCAATCAACCTCTCAACAGAAGTTCCAATCTCCCTTGGCTTAAAAGAAACAATCGGTAACTCCGTCGCATCCATACGAACAGTTCCATCACGAAAAACATGCAACCCATGCTTAGCTCTTAAAATTCCTTTCTCAATTCTCTCATTAACCCTATCACCAGAACTAACAGAAAAAATTCCCTTCACAACATCAGGAACATCCGTCTTCAAAAAATTCAATTTATGACGAGCAGAATCAAAATAATGATTAATATCGATTTTCTTAAACTGATAAGGCACACCCTTCAAATCAGAATACTCAACTCTATCCTCCTTAGCCTTCTCCTTAATATCCCTAAAATAATATCTTTCCTCAGTTTCACCCTCACAAGTTTCACATTTCTTAAAAATAGTTTCCTTCTCACACTTAGGACAATATCTAATCGGAAACTGTCCCTTAACACTACCAAACTCACAAGCAGATTTGAAAGTTTTCATCCTTCCCCCCTCACGACCAACAGCAAACAAAGAATTAGGACTACCAGGAATAATACGCAACTTCGCCTTCTCAGGACGACCCATCCGAGCACCAATAAATTCCCCTGCCTTATCCTTAATCTCAAACTTTGAATTCTTATTCACAATATTCAAAACATTATCTCCTTCCAAATCCAAATTAATATCCTTCAAATATTTCTTACCTCCAACTTCAGACTTTTGATGTACATCCTTCGGGGTCAAAGAAAAATCAATTCCCAAATTCAAAAGAAAAGCTTGAGAATCAACTTCATTCAATACCACGTTCTCAATAGTTACTTCATGACTAACACCCAACAACTCCAAAGCCCTTTTACCCAAAGCGAATTTTT
>CAYSCL010000037.1:0-4422 GCA_964429545.1 Candidatus Woesearchaeota archaeon | reverse complement strand
AATTTTTCATTTGGGATTAAAGAATATATTGAAATTCCTGGAGTAGAATATGATAGATCCATCGGAATTATGGGTTTCGATGTCACAATTGTATTCAAGCGATCTGGAAGAAGAGTTAAATTAAGGAAAGTTAAAAGAGGGAAAGTTCCTAAAAGACAAGTTATTACAAAAGAAGAAATAATTAAATTCATGGAAGATAATTTCCAAACACAATTCAAATGAGAATAGAAAATAATGAAAATCAAGAAAAAAGAATTCCTGGTGCAAGTGATTGGAAAAAAATGTTCAAACAATTAAATGCAAAACCTGCTGTAAAGGAAAAATACCTAAAGCATTGTAAGCCAAAGGAAAGGAAAACTGGCGTGGCTTCGAGAAAATGTGAAAGATGTAAGAGATATGGAGCACATATTAGATCTTACGGTATTAATCTTTGTAGGCACTGTTTCAGAGAAATTGCTACTGAAATTGGTTTCAAAAAATATTCATAGGAGGAAAAAATGAGTCAAGATATTGTTGCTGATGCACTAAACATGATGAAGAATGCTAGAAGAGCTAGAAAGAATGTTGTAAAATTGAACATAATTTCAAATATGTTAATTGAAATTTTAAAAATAATGAAACAAAAGGGTGCTATCAAAAAATATAAAATTGATAGTAAAGACAAAGCAATTGAAATTACACTTGGAGATTTAACTGAATGTAAAGCAATTAAACCAAGATTCACTTGTGATAAATCTCAAATTGAAAAATATAGAAGAAGATATCTTCCTGCTAGAAATTTAGGTACAATGATTATTTCTACGAATAAAGGTTTAATGACGCATGAGGAAGCTCAAGAAGAACAAATTGGAGGTTGCTTAATTGCATTTTTTTATTAAAATGAAAAAAGAATTATTTGTCTACGTAGAAATTCCTGAAGGGATTGAAGCATCCATAGAAGGAGATGTATTGAAAGTTAAAGGGCCAGAAGGAGAAAACGAGAGAAAATTTAATATTGGAAAAATGAATTTTAAAGTTGAAAATAACAAAATAATGGTTGGCCATAAAAGTTCTAATAAAAATGATAAAAAAAGAATGAATTCGATTCAATCACATATTAGAAATATGATTAAAGGTGTTCAAGAAAAATTTGAATATCAAGTGAAGATTTGTTTTGGTCATTTCCCTTTCACTGTTAAGCAAGAAGGTAATAAAATTATAATCAAAAATTTTCTTGGAGAAAAAATAAATAGAGAAGTTACTGTGCCAGAAGGTGCAGAATTAGATATTGGAAAAGAAATCATCACAATTAAATCTGTTAACAAAGAAATTGCTGGACAGGCTGCGGCTAATTTTGAAGCTGCTACCAAAATTAGAGCAAGAGATAACAGAATTTTCCAAGATGGAGTTTATATTATAAATAAAGCGGGAAAAAAGATTTAAAATGGTAAAATTTTTGAGAAGAGACGCGAGTAGATTTGCAAAATTCGGAAAAGGTCGAGGAAAAAAAGCTATTTGGAGAAAACCTAAAGGTAGAGACAACAAGATGAGAGAAAAAAGAAAAGGTTATCCTGTGGTTGTTAGTATTGGATATAGGTCAGACAAAAAAGTTAGAGGGACTATCCAAGAAAAAAATCCAATTAATGTAATGAATGTTAATGATTTGAAAAAAATTGGAAAAGAAGATATTGGAATTGTAGGAAATGTTGGAAACAAGAAAAAAATTGATATTGTTAAAAAAGCAAAAGAAATGAAAGTAGAATTGAAAAATATTAATGTTGATGCATTTTTAAAAAAATTGAATAAAAAAACTAAGGAGAAGAAAGAATGAAATTAAAAAAACGAGATCTTGCAGCAAAAACTATGAAAGTTGGAAAGGATAGAATTACTTTTGTTAGAGCAAGATTAGAAGAAATTAAAGAAGCAATTACTAAACAAGACATTAGAGACCTTGTAGCTAGTGGGGCAATTATGATTAAACCTGTTAAAGGAAGAAAAACAAATGTTAAAAGAAGAAATAAGCGTGGAACTGGAAAGATTAAGAAAAAAGTTAATAGAAGAAAACAAGAGTATGTTATAATCACAAGAAAATTAAGAGCATATGTTAAAGAAATGGAAAAACAAGGAAAATTGAGCAAGGAAGAAGTTAAAGAAATAAGAAAAAGAATTAGAAACAGAGCGTTTAAAAGTAAAGCAAATTTAAAATTATACATTGAGGGATTAAGAAAATGAAAACAATACAAAAGCGAAGAAGAAGAGAAAATAAAACTGATTATCTAAGTAGGCTTAAGATGCTGAAAAGTGAAAAACCTAGATTAGTTTTTAGAAAAACTAACAAATATATTCTTTCACAATATGTTTTAAGTGATGAAGCTAAAGACAAAATTGTAATGGGAATAACTTCTAAAGCATTATTGAAATATGGTTGGCCTGAATCTTTCAAAGGTAGTTTGAAATCAATTACTGCTTCATATTTAACTGGTTATTTGATGGCTAAAAAAATACAAAAAGAAGAATTAGAAAATCCAATTGTTGATTTTGGGATGGCTAGAAAACTCCATAAATCTAAACTTTTTGCATTCCTTAAAGGTGCAATTGATGGTGGATTAGAGATTAATTGTAAAGAAGAAGCTTTTCCTGAACAAGAAAGAATTGAAGGTAAAAGTTTAAAAGAAGATTTTGGGAAATATTTCAATGAAATTAAATCAAAAATAGATAAAGGGTAAAAAAATGACAGAAGATATTAAAAAAACAGCTGAAGCATATGAAACAGTTTCTGAAGAGAAAGTTTTAGAAGAAGCTAAAGATTCACAAAAAGTTAGCGAAAAAATGATTGAAAAACAAAAAGAGAAAGAAAAAGAAGTTCAAGAAAAAGTTGATGAAGAAAAAACTAAAGAATTTGAAAAAAAAGAAGAAGCAGAAAAAGAAAAACCTCGTAGAAGGAGAGGTGAGCTTTCTTCTGAAGAAATTATTGCTGCATGGGTTCCAAAAACTAGATTAGGAAAAGATGTTAAAGATGGAAAAATAAAAAATATTGATGAAATTTTAGATAAAAATCTAAAAATTTTAGAACCAGAAATTGTTGACAAATTGATTAATGTGAAATCTGATTTGATTGCAATGGGTCAAGCTAAAGGTAAATTTGGTGGAGGTAAAAGAAGGGCTTGGAGACAAACTCAAAGAATTACTAAAGAAGGTGGAGTTTTGACTTTTTCAGCGATGGCAATAGTTGGAGATGAAAACGGGCACATCGGTTTAGGAAAGGGTAGTTCAAATGAAACATTACCTGCAAGAGATAAAGCCACTAGAAAAGCTAAATTAAATTTGATTAAAATTAAAAGAGCTTGTTCAGCTTTCGATTGTTCTTGTGATGATCCACATTCAATTCCTTTTGAAGTTGAAGGTAAATCTGGAAGCGTTACTGTTAAATTAATACCTGCACCTCAAGGTACTGGATTGGTTGTGGCTAATGAGTTAAAAAAGATTTTGAAATTGGCTGGAATTAAAGATGTTTATTCTAAAACTTTTGGTAAAGTTAGAACAACTTTTAATACAGTTAAAGCTTGCATGGATGCTTTAGAACAAACAACTAGGGAGGAAAGAGAATGATTTGTGTTATTAGAATTAAAGGACAAGTTGGAGTCAACAAAGGAATTAAGGAAACTTTGAGAAGGTTAAATTTAGGTAAAAAATTTACTGCAAAAGTTTTTGAAGATCCTAGTGCAGTTGAAATTGGAATGATTAATAGCGTTAGAAACTTTGTTTCTTTTGGAGAAATCACTGAAGAAACTTACAAAAAATTAGTTGATCTTCGAGGACAAAAAGATGTTGAGGGTAAACTTAAACCTTTCTTTAGATTGCACCCTCCAAGAGGTGGAGCAAATATGAAATTACATTATCCTAAAGGTGTTTTGGGTGAAAATAAAAAAATGGATGAATTAATCCTAAAAATGTTATAAAATGAAAGTTGTAAAAAGAAAAAAATCATCAAGATATAAGGGAAGAGGAATGGGAACAGCTGGAACTGGAGCTAGAAAAAACAAGCGTGGTTCGGGTTGTAGAGGAGGAATCGGAATGAGTGGTACTGGAAAAAGGGCAGATCATAAAAAAACTTTAATACAGAAGTTATATGGGCATAATTATTTTGGTAAAAAAGGAATTACAAGAGGTAACAATAAGAGAGACACTAGACAAAGAATCAACATTGGAGAAATTCAAGAAAAAATTGAAAAATTTGGGCAAAAAGGAAAAGAAGGCATTGAAGTTTCTTTACCTAATTATAAAATTCTTGGAAAAGGAGAAGTTAAAGATAAATTAATTGTTACTTGCCTTGAAATTAGTAAATCTGCAAAAGAAAGGATTGAGAAAGCTGGCGGAACTGTTATTGTTAAAGAAAAGAAAAAGATTGAAACTCCATTGGTTACTTTTAACAAGAAAGAGTAG
>CAYSCL010000036.1:0-4623 GCA_964429545.1 Candidatus Woesearchaeota archaeon | reverse complement strand
TTTTAACTCAAAGAAGAGTTGGTGATATAATTCAAGAATTTGATATGTTGGGAATTATAAATGTAAGAGTAATTTCAAAAGGTCGAGGGGGTAGAATGAGAGAAATAAGATTGGCCATTTCAAATAATATTTTGGATAAAGCAAAGGAAATAGTTGAATCAAATTTGAATTATCTTTAATTTTCAATTATGATCTAAGATGGAAAGGCAGGAATTATTAAATTATTGTTCGGAGAAGAATGTATTATTGGATAATGTGTTATTGAGTATTTTTTTGGATTATCATGAAAAATCTGTAAAATTGTTAATAGATAAAATAAAAACAGTTTTAGATAAAAAATTTTTGAATAAATCTTTGATTAAAAATAATAAATCTAAAATAAAACAATTTATTGAAGAAATTTCTATATTGAATGGCGTTAATTTAGAAGAATTGATTGAAAAATTGGGTTTGAAAGAAGAAGAGAAGAAAAGTGAAGAAAAAATAAATGTTAATCTTAATTCAGGCGGAAATACAAAAGTTGTTTCTTCTTTTCCTTGTGTTGGAAAAAGTTTGGAAGTTAAGGATTTTGTAACTCATTTTAGAAATAGATATGATTCTTTGAAAGAAATTATGCAAGATAATCCTGAATTGGATAATTTGCTTTCTATTGGAAAAATATCTAATGAAAAGCAAAAATTTTCTGTTATTGGAATGGTTTCTAGTAAAAGAATGACTAAAAATAAAAATTTGATGTTAGAAATTGAGGATTTAACTGGGAAAATGAATGTTGTTATAAATTCTGATAAAGAGGAATTAATGCAAGAAGCGGAAGATATTACTTTAGACGGAGTTATTGGTTTTAAGGGAATTGGAAGTAATGAAATTATGTTTGTTAATGATATTATTTTTCCTGAAACTAGATTGGATAAAAGGAAAAAATCTCCAATTGAAGAATACGCTTTGTTCATAGGTGATGTTCATTTTGGAAGCCATAATTTTTTACATAAAAGTTTTGATAAATTTATTGATTATTTGAATGGAAAGGTTGAAAATACTCCTGAGGTTGAAAAAATAAAATATTTATTTATTGTTGGGGATTTAATTACTGGTGTTGGAAATTATCCTAATCAAGAGAAGGATTTAGTTATTGTAGATTTAGAAGAACAATTTCAAAAAATTGCTGAAGCTTTGGGAAAGATTAGAAAAGATATTAAAATAATTATTTCTCCAGGGAATCATGATTGTGTTAGAATTATGGAACCCCAACCTTTATTGAATGAAAAATTTGCGTGGCCTCTTTATGAATTGGATAATGTTATTATTACTGAAAATCCTGTTACTGTAAATATTGGTTCTAATGGTTCTTTTGATGGTTTTGATGTATTGGTTTATCATGGTTTTTCTTTTCCTTATTATGCAAATAATATTTCTAAATTAATGCTTAGTAAATCAATGAATGAACCGGAAAAAATTATGAAATATTTATTGAAGAATAGGCATTTATCTCCGTCCCATGGAGCAACGCAGTATTTTCCTCTTGAGAAGGATGGATTGTTGATTAGGAAAGCTCCGGATATTTTTGTTTCTGGTCATACACATAAAAGTGGTGTGATTCATCATAATAATATTCTTGTTGTTTCTGTTTCTACTTGGGAAGGTATGACTCCTTATCAAGAGAAGTTTGGAAATAAACCAGATCATTGTAAGGTTCCGATGATAAATTTGAAAACAAGGGCTGTTAAAATATTGGATTTTGAAATGGAACATGAAGGAATTAAATTATTTGATGAAGGAGGGGACGATGAATAAAAAATTAAAAATTGGAATTGATTTGGATGATACTATTTGGAAATTTCATGAGTCTTTTTTTGAATTTTATAATAATAAATTTGGTACAAATTATAGTGTAGAAGATTATAATGTATACAATCTTGAAATGTTTTTGGGAATTGATAGAGAAGAAACCCATAAACTATTTGAGGAATATGAGTCTTTGGAAAAATATCAAGAATTGCCATTATTAGAAAATGTACAAGAAGGATTAAATTTTATATATAATAATTTTGATGAAATACATTATATAACTGCTAGGCCTGTTTTTCATGAAAAATTAGTCAAAAAAAGATTATCTAATATCGTTAGTGAGGAACCCAAATTATTTTTTCAATTGGATGAAAATAGAAAAAAAATTTCTGATAAATCAGATTATTGTTTGAGAAATGGAGTTAATGTTATGATAGATGATGGATATCATAATTTGGAAGAGTGTTCTAAAGAAGGAATAAAATCTTTGTTAATAGATTATGCTTGGAATAGAGATAAAAATTTAAATGGAAATATTATTCGAGTTAAAAATTGGAAAGAGATTGTTGAGAAGTTGGAGGAATTTAGAAATGGAAAATAATCAAATATTAGGAAAATCTATTGGGAGAACATTAAAAATTGGAATTGATTTGGACGATGTTGTTTTTGAATTTGTTAAAACTTTAATATCTCATTATAAAGAAATAACTGGAAAAGATTTTGATTTTGAAAATATGAAATCATATAAATTTTCTGATATAATTGATTTAGAACATGATGAGATTGTTAAATTAATTGGAGATATGACTGAAAAAAATAAAACTTTAGATATGGATCTTTGTGAATTTGCTAAGGAGAGTATTTTTGAATTGGCTGAAAGTAGTGAGGTTTATTTTATTACTTCAAGGGTTCATAGGAAGAATACTGAGGAAAGTTTGAAAAGGCATTTTTCTGAAATTAATTTTGATTTACATTTTTCTTCTAATCCTTATGTGAATAATGAGGGCAAACATAAAGGGGAAATTTGCTTGGATTTGGGAATTGATTATATGGTGGAGGATAGTCCTGAACATGCTCTTAAATGTTCTGAGTCCGGTGTGAAATGTTTTTTGATTGAAAAACCTTGGAATAAACATAGGAGTGATTTACCTGAAGAAATTATTCGAGTTAAAAATTGGAAAGAGATTGTTGAGAAGTTGGAGGAGTTAAAATGAGTATGGATAATTATCGTGAGGATACTAAGGAATATTTTATTGAGTTGAAAAAAGAAGTTGAAGGTGTTTATGCTATGGCTAATGAAGCACGGGCTTTGGGTTATGATCCTGTAGATGAAGTTGAAATTCCTATTGCAATGAGTATGGCTGAAAAGGTTGTGGGTTTGATTTCTACTGTTTATCCTCAAATGTTGGGTTCTGGTATTGCTGAAAGAATTTTGGAATTGGAAAAAGAGTATGGTAAACTTGATCCGACTGTTATTTTTAAGATTGCTGATGAAATTAGTGATCAAAAATTTTGTAAGTTTGAAAATATTTTGCAAGCGATGGATGCAGGGGTTCGTGTTGGTTTGTGTTATACGACTTTGGGTGTTGTTTCTAGTCCTATTGAGGGTTATACTGGTCTTAAGGTGGGAAAAACTCGAGAGGGGAAGGATTATATTGTTGCTAATTTTTCTGGACCGATTCGTTCTGCTGGGACAACTGCTTCTTGTATGGTTTTGTTTTTGATTGATTTTTTAAGAGAGAAGTTTGGATTTGCAAAGTATGATCCTAATGAAAGTGAGATTAGAAGAGTTTGGACTGAGCTTTCTGATTTTCATGAAAGGATTACAAATTTACAGTATATGCCTACTGAAGAGGAGGCGATTTTTCTTGCAAAGAATATGCCTTTTCAAGTTGGAGGGGATCCTTCGGAAAAAATGGAAGTTTCAAATTATAAAAATTTGGAGAGGGTCCCTACGAATAATTTGAGGAGTGGTTTTTGTTTGGTTATGGCTGAGGGTCTTGCTCAGAAGGCTCCGAAGGGTTTTAGATTATATAATATGGCTAGGAAGAATGGAATAGAAGCGAGTGGTTTTGATTGGATTCAGGAATATTTGGAACTTCATGAAAAAAGAACTTCTGGTAAATCTAAGTCCGGTGGTGCTCCTACTTATATTAAGGATTTGGTTGCTGGTCGTCCTGTTTATGGTCATCCTGGTCGTTCTGGAAGTTTTAGATTTAGGTATGGAAGGGGGAGGAATTCTGGTTTTAGTGCTGTTTGTGTTCATCCTGCAACGATGGGAGTTAGTGATGATTTTTTGGCTACTGGAACTCAATTGAAAATTGAAAAACCTACAAAGGGTTGTGCTATTGCTGCTTGTGATTCTATTGAAGGGCCAATTGTTAAATTTAAAAATGGATCTGTTACACAATTGAAAACTAAAGAAGAGGCTCGTGAAAAGTATAAGGATATTGATGAAATAATTTATATTGGGGATATGTTGTTTCCTTTTTCTGATTTGGCTAATCGTGCTGCTGATTTAATTAAACCTGGTTATGTTGAGGAGTGGTGGACACAGGATTTGAGAAAGAAGGATGAGGAGTTTGAAAAAACTATTAATTCTTGGGATGTTAGTTTTGATGATGCTGTGAAAATTAGTGAAAAATATGGTGTTCCTTTTTATCCTAAATTTATTTATTATTGGACTGAGATTTCTAAGGAAGAATTTTTGGGATTGATTGAGTGGTTGAAGCATTCTTGGGTTGATGGGAAGCTGATTTTTCCTTGGGCTAAAGCTGATCGTGAAAAATTCGCTTTGGGTAAAAGGGCTTTGGAGTTGTTGGGTGTTAGTCATGAAGT
>CAYSCL010000035.1:0-5353 GCA_964429545.1 Candidatus Woesearchaeota archaeon | reverse complement strand
TGCAAGGAAGAGTTCAAAAATGGGTTGACCACTCTATCAGCGTTACTGTAAATCTTCCTGAAGAGGTTACAGAAGAAACTGTTTCTAATGTTTATATGAAAGCTTGGGAAGCTGGTTGTAAAGGAGTTACAGTATATCGTGAAGGTTCAAGAAGTGGAGTTTTGTTAAGTGGAAAAGAAAAGAAAAAAGAAGGCGGCTTGGAGAAAATGTTTCCTGATAAAAGGCCTAAAAAATTAGATGCGGATGTTGTTAGATTCAACAATAATAATGGTAAAAATGAAAAATGGATTGCTGTCGTTGGAACTTATGATGGAAAACCTTACGAAATATTCACAGGATTAAATGATTTGAAAAAATTTCCTTTACCTGAATATGTGGAAAAAGGAAAAATAATAAAGGTAAAAGATGAAAATAAAAAATCAAGATATGATTTTGAATTTACCGAGCAACATGGATATACGAACACAATTGGGGGACTATCGAATATGTTCAATAAAGAATTTTGGAATTATGCTAAATTGATTTCTGGAGTTTTGAGACATGGAATGCCTGTTGAAGATGTAGTACATCTTGTTCAAGGATTAAAAATAGATGAGGAAGATCACATTAATACTTGGAAAAATGGTGTTGAAAGAGCATTAAAAAAATATATACCAGACGGAACAAAAGTAAAAAAAGGTGAATGTGACGAATGTCATTCTAAAGATTTAGTTTATCAAGAAGGTTGCTTGACTTGTGCTTCTTGTGGACACAGCAAATGCGGCTAGATTTCTTATTATAAAATTAAGACTAAATGCTTTAAAGGCATGAATCAACATTGGAATATGATTATTGGTGTGACTGGAACTCCTGGTTCTGGAAAAAGAGAAATAATAAAATTTCTAAAGAAAAGAGGATTTTGTTATCGCTCACTACCGAAAAATTTTGAAAATTATTCTTGGTGGAAGAGAAGAAAATTTTACAAAAAATTGAAAGAAAAAGGAGATTGTGTTGTTGGGAAAATTGATTCTGTAAAAAAATTAGAAACATTAATGGAAATGAAAAATTTTGAAGTATTTTCTTTTGAAATACCTTGGACATGGAAATATCTTAGAGATATGAAAAAATTAGTCAAATATGGTATTGCTAACAAATATTGGAAAACCTTTCATCAATATGTTAGTCAAAAAAGTGAAAATTATTCTGAGATAATTGAGTGTATAAAAAAGGTTCCAGAAGAACATCAATTTGAATATTCTGGCAGCATTAAGAATTTAGAAAACAAAGTCTGGGAAGTATATAAAAAATTATAATAAGCAATATAAAGTTAGATTGTTTTTTTGTTTTATGATTATTGGAATTACTGGAACACTTGCTGCAGGTAAGGGCACCATCGTTGATTTTCTTAAAGAAAAAGGTTTCAAACATTATTCTGTTAGAGATTTTATCATTGAAGAAATTAAGAAAAGAGGAATGCCTGTGAATAGGGATTCTATGATTTTTATTGGGAATGAATTGAGAAAAGAAAATTCTCCTAGCTATATAGCTGAAGAACTCTATAAAAAAGCTAAATTAGAAGGGGGAAATTGTGTTCTTGAAAGTTTGAGGGCCCCAGGAGAAGTATACGAATTGAAAAATAGGGATGAATTTTATTTGTTCGCTATTGATGCGAACCAAAAAATTAGATATGAAAGAGCAAGGATGAGAGGAAATGAATCTGATAGTGTTAGTTTTGAAAAATTTGTTGAACAGGAAAATCTTGAAATGCAAAATGAAGATCCCAATAAACAAAATATTTCTAAATGTGTTGAAATGGCAGATTATAAATTTGAAAACAATGGGACTTTAGAAGAGTTAAAAAGCAAAGTTGAAATCGTTTTAGAGGATATTAATTCCAAAGAAAAAGTTTACAAAAATGAATTTAATACTGAATATTTAGGGAGAGAAAACCATCTTTCTTGGGATGAATATTTTATGGGTGTTGCTATTTTGTCTTCTCAAAGAAGCAAAGATCCTTCAACTCAGGTGGGTGCATGTATTGTTGACAAGGACAAAAAAATTGTTGGGACTGGATACAATGGGGCCCCAAGAGGTATTGATGACAAAGATTTTCCTTGGGCTAGAGAAGGCGACTTTATGAACACAAAATATGCATATGTTTGCCATGCTGAATTGAATGCAATTTTGAATTCTACAAAAGAGAGTTTGAAAGATTGTACAATGTATGTTGGTTTATCTCCTTGTAATGAATGTGCTAAAGCAATTATTCAATCTGGAATTAAAAAAGTAGTTTATATTTCTGACAAATATTCTGAAGTTCCAGCATTCATGGCAGGAAAAAAACTTCTAGAAATGTCGGGAGTTGAATTGGTCAAATTGGATACAAAAGTTGATGCTATTAAGTTGAATTTTGAAAGAGTTTGAATTACTGAAATGAATTTTAGAATTAATAAAATAATTATCCGTTGCGCTGCAGGACATTGGTTTAGTTTAGATTTTTTTAAATTTATTAGATTCGATTAACAAAAAACAAAATATAAGAAAATAAGACACATAAATTTAAATATTAATTATTAGAATTCTTCTCATGGTAAAAATAAAAGTTAAAAAATTAAATCCGGATGCAAAAATTCCGACTTATGCAAATCCTGGTGATGCGGGAATGGATATTTATTCTTGTGAGGATTTAGTTATTAAATCTAAACATAGAGCGCTTGTTAAAACTGGAATTTCTATGGAATTTCCGAAAGGCCATGTTGCATTAGTCTGGGATAAATCTGGTTTAGCTAAGAAAGGAATTACAACTTTGGCGGGAGTTGGAGACGCTGGATATCGTGGAGAATATAAAATTGTTTTGTTGAATATTGGAAGCCAAGATTATATTGTTAAGAAAGGTGAAAAGATTGCGCAAATATTAATTCAAAAAGTTGAGCAACCCAAAATTGAAGAAGCCAAAGAATTAAGTGATTCAAAAAGAGGAGCTAAAGGTTTTGGAAGTAGTGGTTTAAAGTAGAGTCTCTAATTTGCTTTGCATTTTTTTCTTTATTTCTTCTCTTGAATCATAAAGGTTGAATCTTGTAATTTCTGGCATAGTTCCCCCATACATTTTACATCCTTTGTGATATAAATTTTCTAACCAGTCTGTAGCATACCTGTGATTAACTAAAACTTGGTAATTTGCATCTGCTTCATGATCGTCGATGTCTCTCCCACTACTTCTTTGTCTTTTTAATTCTAAATAATCATCTATTGTCCAGTCTTTTGGTCCACATACAACAAAAACATTTGTGGGGGCATTTGCAAAAGCTATTTGGTGTCCAGGCAATTTTAGATATTCTTCTTGCGTTATTCCCTTTTTTAGAAATTGTTTATCATAAATTTGATAGCATGCAGATTCCTCACTCCTACTCCTAACTATTTTTTTATTGTTTTGTCTTAATGGTCCTCTGAATCTCAAGAATTCTTCGGACCTATAAGCTTGATGAACTAATGCGGCAGCATAAGGATTTAATTGTCCTCCAAATTTTGAACGATTTTGTTCTATTACTCGGGCAACTTGTCCTGCTCCCCTTTTTGAAGGTTCTTCCATAATAAATACCTCGCCAGAATTAGGATTTATATAACTTGTAACATTATTTTTCACCATTGAAGCAATACGTAAATCTTGGTTTGTTCCTCCTCCTGAAAAAAGTTCATTAATCAAGAAAAAAATTCTTTCTTCACTTCCTGCACTGACACCCGAATTTTTATATTTCTCTAATTGTAATAAATACCCTTCTAAATTTCTGTATTCTGGATAGCCTTTTGCTAACTTTTCTTTAAAAATTTCAGAATGAGCAATAATATCTAATTCGGTCCCCCTCAAATCTTTTACATTATAATTATTATTTACAAAATAAAACAAAACATCTTTTATCTGTGTGGAAGTTCCACTCATATCTGGGCCCCCAATTACTAAATCTAAAAATCCCTCTTTTTTCATTTTCATTAAAATTGATTTCCTTTTTTAAAATATTATATTGTTTGGAATATATTTACAAAGAGTTGTATTTTATTTAGGTGTTTGTGGACAGAATTAGATAGATACTTCTCCTTTAATATGGGGATATGGATCATATCCTTCTAAAATAAAATCCTCATATGTGAAATCAAAAATATCCTTTTTATTTGGATTTAATTTTAATTTTGGAGATTTCCTTGGCGATCTTGTTAATTGTAATTTTACCTGATTTATATGGTTAAGATATATATGAGCATCTCCAAGAGTATGAACAAATTCTTTTGGTTTTAACCCGGTTGCCTGTGCAAACATTTTTGTTAAAGTGGCATAACTAGCTATATTAAATGGTACCCCAAGAAATATATCTGCTGATCTTTGATATAATTGACAGGACAATTCTCCATTATTTACATAGAATTGATATAATATATGACATGGAGGCAAACTCATATTTTCAAGGTCTCCAACATTCCAAGCAGAAACTATGTGTCTTCTTGAATCAGGGTTATTTTTTATTGAGTCTATAACTTCTGTTATTTGATCTATACTTTTACCATTTGGTGTAGGCCAACTCCTCCATTGATGCCCGTAAATATTTCCCAAATTTCCATCCTTATCTGCCCATTCATCCCAAATTTTAACTTTATTATCATTCAAATATTTTATATTTGTATCTCCTTTCAAAAACCAAAGCAATTCATATATTATGGATTTTGTATGTAATTTTTTTGTTGTCAATAATGGAAAATTGTCATCCTCTAAATTAAATCTCATTTGATATCCAAAAGTGCTTATGGTTCCAGTTCCAGTCCTATCACTCTTTTTTGCACCATTATTCAAAACATGATCTAATAAACCTAAATATTGTTCTGTCATAAAACCCAAAACAAATTTCTTTTTTTAAATATTCATTACTACTCAAAACAAGGACTTTCAAAATATAAAATTTTATAAATTATTTTTTCTAGTGTATGTAATGACAGATATGGTTCCTGAGCTTACAAATGGAGAATTTGAGATTTTTTCTAAAGATGGAATTGTATTGATTGATTTTTTTGCTGAATGGTGTATGCCTTGTGTTATGATGAGTCCAATTATAGAAGACTTGAATGAGGAGTTTTCTGGCAAAGTTAAAATTGGTAAAATAAATGTTGACGATAATAAAAAAATAGCAGAGAAATTTGAAATCAATTCTATACCGACATTTGTTATATTGAAAGAGGGTAAAGAGGTTGAAAGAGTTAATGGAGCTTTAACCCAAGTTGAATTGGAAGAGCTAATCTGCAAATATATTTAGAAACGCTTATAAACCAAATATTTCTATTTTGATTAATACAATTAAATTTATTTGTATTATTACGGCTTCGTAGCTCA
>CAYSCL010000034.1:5014-6858 GCA_964429545.1 Candidatus Woesearchaeota archaeon | reverse complement strand
TAACTACAAGAATATTATTTATATATGTTTTTATTCAAAAACAGCTATTTTATCTTCTATGTTTTTACAAAGTTATTCTTCAAAAAATTATTTAACTTTCATAAAAAAACTAGGTTTCTTCTTAAAAGGATTCCACTCCAATGCCACAGCAATTCCTAATGCAACTAAAAGAACAAGAATCACATTAGTCCAAAAAGTTCCACTCCAAGAAGAATCAAAAAGGAAACCAAATATTTTACTTAAACCATTAACAAAATTCTCCCCAATTCCTGTTGCCCAAAGAATAGCACTAACAAAAGCAACTATCAGGAGAAAAGCAAAAAACTTGTGAATCTTTGTTCCACCTTCAATTGTGAAACCTTCTCCTCCAGAAACAAATCCCCAAAGGATTAAAGAAACTAAAATAATAACCAATCCAACAGTTAGAAACATAATCATATTCGCAGCAACAATTTTCGGAAAAACAGCTCCAACAAAAATTAAACCTACAACCAATGAAACTCCAGCATTCAATTGCTTTTTATCTTTCCCTAATATATCTGTTTTCTCCAAGATTCCAAACAATATAAAAAAAACCAATAAAAATGGATACAAAAATTCCGTAAACAAATGATGTTGTAATATTGTAGCCATAATTAACTAAACAAAATAATCTTTAAAATGATTTCTATTATTCTTCAACCAATTAATTCTCCTAAAAATTTAGCTCCAAACAACATCCCAAAAATACCCTCAATTCAAAAAACACTCCAACAATTAATGTCTTGCCATTGGGTAATAACTTAACACATGGATTTTAAACTTTAGTTCAACAAATTTTAGAATATTAATCTTTCTTTCAAAACCTATTTTTTATCTCCGCCACTAGCAGCGCCTTTGCTCTTCAAAACAACTGCAATCGCAATTGCAATCAAACCAACAAATAAAACATTTGTCCAGAAAGTTCCACTCCAATTAGAATTGAATAAGAAATCAAAAAAGTTTTGAATTCCATTGAAAACTCCCCCGCCAATGCCTGTTGCCCATAAAACGGCAGAAACAATAGCAATTCCCAAAATAACTGCATAAAACTTTTTCCATTTAGCTCCAGGAGTAGGGGCCTCCCCGGTAATAAATCCCCAAAGAACTAATCCAACAAAAATAATAACCAATCCAACAGTCATGAATAAAATCATATTCTCAGCAATAATTTTTGGAAAAACAGCCCCAACAAAAATTAAACCAACAACCAAAGAAACAGCTGCATTCAATTGTTTTTTATTTGATCCAAAAATATTTGTTTTTTCTAAAACAGCAAATAAGATAAAAAAGACTAATAAAAAAGGATATAAAAAATCAGTTAATAGTGAACTTTGTAAGATTGTTGCCATTGTTTTACATCAAATCTGCTATGTCTTCTTCCATTTCTGGTTCTTGACTAGGTAGAGCAGCTTTATTTATAATGAAAATATCACTAACTGCCTTTACAAATTGGTGAGGAATAATAACTCCTTTAGCTCCTCCCAAAACAGACATCAAATGAGGACTAACTTTGATTCTCCAACCATCAACTTTATTCTCATACAAATTAGCTTCCTCAATTTCTCCAAAGAAATCACCTGCATCAGTATAAACTTTCTTTCCTAAAACGCTTGTAACTTTTTCAATCCTCATGCTAGAAAATAGCAGATTTCATTTAAATAGTTTTCCATACTCCAGTGAAATATTCATAATTTTTACCCGACAACAATCCCTCCAAAAAACCAATAATTTCTAACTCCCAACCCCCAATTCCCAATATCCAACCCCTAACTCCCAATTTCCAATCCCCAATCTCCAATTCCTACTTCCCAACTCCCAATTTC
>CAYSCL010000034.1:0-4914 GCA_964429545.1 Candidatus Woesearchaeota archaeon | reverse complement strand
AACTCCCAATTTCCAATCCCCAATCTCCAATTCCTACTTCCCAACTCCCAATTTCCAATCCCCAATCTCCAATTCCTACTTCCCAACTCCCAATTTCTGACTCCCAACCCCCAATTCAATCTATCTACTCCACCCTAACAAGTTTTATAAAAAAATATTTCCTAAAATTAACATGTTAAATCAAAAAGAAATTTCAGCAATATTAATTTCCACACTAACATTGGGAATTATAATTTCATTAATTGAAACTTGGAATATCTTTTTCATAACAACTGGATTAATTTTGATTGTGATTCTCTTAAATATAACTGCAAAAAAAGTAACAAGTTTCTATCTAGAAACCGAAACTGAAATTTCACTATGGGAATTCAAAAAATTTTGGTATAAAAAACACCACAAATTTCCAAAACCAATTCCTGCAGGAGTATTGATACCCTTAGCGATAAAATTTTTCTCAGTGGGATTAATTAATTGGATGGCTTGTTTAACATTTGAGGTTAAAGGAAAAGTATACAAGGCAGCAAAAAGACACGGATTATATTCTTTTTCTGGAGTAACCGAATCAGAAATGGGCTGGATTGGAGCAGCAGGAATAATTACAAATATCTTCTTCGCAATATTGGGATACATAATGGGCTACGGCCAATTCGCACAATTAAACATTCTATACGCTTTCTTCAACTTATTTCCACTATCAAATCTAGATGGTTCAAAAATATTCTTTGGAAACAAACTACTTTGGGCAATACTTGCAATAATTGCATCAATGGGAGTTTTAGGAATGTTGGTTATTGTATAAATATCATATAATCTCTAAATTTTTCAAAATATACTCAAATCAAAAAATCAACTTAATTCACTTCACTCCCAAACCCATTAATTAAAAATTACCCAAATTTTATTGGCATTCATAAAAATATAATCTCAACAATGTCCTCGCCGATAGCGATAATTTAATTTATTAATCTAAAATTTAACCAATTCATTTTAAACTTTGATTCGGCAAATTTCTTCCAACCCAAAAGTAACAAACAATCTTTATAACCTAACCCCCTTTTTTATCAACATGGAAATTCTAAATAAAATAACCCCAAGAAAATATCAAGAAGAAATATACAAAACAGCTATTGAAAAAAATACTTTAGTTGTACTTCCTACAGGATTAGGTAAAACATTAATTGCATTAATGGTAGCTATTGAAAGAATAAAAAAATATCCCACAGAAAAAATCTTGATGTTGGCTCCAACAAAACCTTTGGCAGAACAACACTTGGAATCATTCAAAAAAGAACTTCCAGAACTTTGGGCAGACATCCAATTATTTACAGGTTCGGTAAAAGCAGAAAAAAGAAAAAAAATTTGGGACACAGCAGATATTATTTTTTCAACACCTCAATGTATTGCCAACGATCTAAAAAACCAATTATATTCTCTAGAAAATGTTTCCCTGCTTATAGAAGATGAAGTTCATAGGTGTGTAAAAAATTATGACTATACTTACATTGCAAGAGTCTATCTGGGCCAAGCCAAACATCCAAGATTATTAGGTTTGACTGCTTCCCCCGGAAGTGATCCAAAAAAGATAAGAGAAATTGCAAGAAACTTATCAATTGAAGAAATAGAACTTCGGACAAGAGAATCAGAAGATGTAAAACAATATTTACAAGAACTTAAGATAGAAAAAAGACAATTAGAATTTCCAAAAGAATTGAAAGAAATAAAATCCATTCTTTCAAAATTATATGAAGAATATGTGGACGAATTAAGAATGAAAAACCTTCTCTTTGGCCCAGCAAATAAAATATCATTAATAGAACTTCAAAGAAAACTAGGGAATCAGATTTCAAGAAATTTACATTCTCCACAAAGTTATCAAGGAATTTCTGCTTGTGCTCAAGCAATAAAAATTTCCCATGCAATAGAACTCTTAGAAACCCAAACACTCGCAAGCTTTTTCAAATATATAAAACAAATTTTTAATCAAGCAGCAAAAAAACAATCAAGAGGTGTTGTGAAACTTGCAAACAAACAAGAATTTAATTTGGTTTATTCTCAAACACATAATTTATTAGAAAAAGGTTTTGAGCATCCAAAAGTAGAAGAAATAATTAGAACGGTTAGAGATGAGAAAAAAAATAATGAAAAATTAAAAGCTATAGTTTTCACCCAATTTAGAGAAACAGCAAACATAATTTCTAGAAATCTAAATAACTTGTCTGGAATAAAATCAAAAGTTTTTGTAGGTCAAGCAAAAAAAGAGGGTCAAGGTTTGAGTCAAAAAGAACAAAAACAAATGATAGATGAATTCAAAGAAGGCAAAGCAAACATTTTAGTTGCAACCTGTATAGCAGAAGAAGGTTTGGATATCCCCGAAGTTAATGCTGTAATTTTTTACGAGCCAATTTCTTCTGCAATTCGTTCAATACAAAGAAGAGGTAGAACCGCAAGACTTGTCAAAGGAAAAATGATTATGTTAATAACGAAAGAAACTAAAGATGAATATGCAAACTATGCCTCAATTGCAAGAGAAAAGAAAATGGCAAAAGAAATTGAAAAAGTGAAAGACGAACTTAAAAGAAAAGGCACACTCAGAGAAAAAACTGTTCAGAAGAGATTATTTTAAAAATCTTTATTCAACAAATTCCAATATTCCTCAACAAAATTTTTCCACCTTTCACCCCGAAAATCAGTATAAAATTCTTTCCCTTTAAAATTAATATAATTGAAAACCATTTCATCACCTTCGACAACTTGAACTCGTTTCAATTTATCAAATCCATATGTTTTGAATTTGATATTATCTGCAACAAAATAACGACCTTTAGAAAATTTTTCCCCAAAATTTTCACAAATTAATCCTATTTTCTCAATTAATGATGTTTCACTCATCTAGAATTATATTTTTCTAGGTTTTAAAGAATTGTTGTTCTAAAATAGAATTATGGAAAATATTTCTCCCCACGAAACATAATCCAAAAATCTTCTTCAGATTTGAATAATTTACCTTCCAAATACCTAATCTTAACTCCTGCTCTTTTCATCATATCTAAAGCCATATCTTGATCTTTCAACCATTTATCATCAGTCATATTTTCACGATAATAAACATTCAAATCTTTATGTAAGACTAATTCACTAATTCCTGCATCTGCAATCATTAAACCGCAAGGAGAACAGGGTTCCCAGGGGGTAACATTGTACTCCATTCTGTTCTTACACCCATCCTAGAACATTCTGCAATCGCATTTCTCTCAGCATGATTCAAAAAATATGCCTTGTTCTCACTCTTCCCCATTTCTGGAGAAAATTCCAATCCCCAAGGAACTTTATTCGCACCTTTAATGAAATACAAATTAGTATAAATTCCCGCACCAGTATTCGTTCTAGGATCATTAGAATTCTTTTTAGCAAAAATATAAACTTCCCTCATAATTTCTTTATCTTGTTCAACATTCATAAAACAAAAACCCCTGCTTCATTTAAATAAACCTATGTCCCAAAAAATATATTTCCCATCACAACATTCCTTTATAACAAAACACATTTTTAACAAATATGAAAAACATACAAAAAATAGCAATGTCAGGAATTCCAGCATCTGGGAAAGGAACATTGATTACTAATTTAGCAAAGTATTTAGAAATTCCAGTAGAAGGAATTCATTCAATTGGAACATTAAGAAGAGAATTTGCAAAAAACAAATATAAAATAACAATTGATCAATTAAATGAATTAAGAAAAACTGACAAAACAGTAGATACAAAATTTGATGATTTCCAAAAAGAATATATGGCAAACCATAACAAATGGGCAATTGAAGGGAGATTGCCTTATTTCTTCGCTCCAAAAGATGCAATAAAAATTTTCTTGTCCGTAGACAAAAGAGAATCAGCAAGAAGGCTTTATTTTGCAAAAAGAGATTCAGAGGAAGAATATAGGTCTGTAAAACATGCATTAGAAGTACTAGAGAATAGAATGAAAAGTGATGTGGAAACATATTGGAATCTCTATAAAACAAACTGTTATGACATATCACAATTCGATATAGTAATTGATACCACAGATTTGAATAAAAATGAAGTATATCACAAAGCAATAAAAAAAATAGAAAAATTAGCTTTATCCAAATTCTAAAACAAAACATAAAACTAATTTTAATCATTCATTTTAATGTTGCACGATATTTTTTCCAAAACTAAAATCAACACAAATAATAATAAGGACAATAGAAATTTTTTTGCAAATAGGGCGGGGGAGAAAAATTCCGAAGGAATTTGGGAGAATTATAATAAAAAAATTTCGTCCGAAAAATCTTCCTCAGAAAAACTCCCAAAAATAACAATTGATTACAGGGAAAAAAATTCCCTCGTACCAACAAAACTTCTTTCCCTAAATCATAAAATAGAATTCAAACAACTACCTATTGCAGATTACATAATTAATGAAACAGCAGTTGAAAGAAAAACAAACCTAGATTTCACACAATCAATGATTAATGGTAGATTAAAAAAACAATTACAAGAAATCAAACAATATCCTAATAACCTATTAATTATCGAAGGAGAATTAAATAAAAATAAATTCCAAAATAAAAATGCCCTAAAAGGTTTCATCCTATCAATAACTTTAAATCACAAAGTCCCAATAATTTTCACAAAAAACGAAGAAGAAACAGCAACATATCTCTCATTATTAGCAAAAAGAAAATCTCAAGAAAAATCAATAAACCCCAAAAAAACAAATCTTTCACAAAAAGAACAACTAGAATACATCCTCCAATCATTTCCAAATATAGGTCCAAAAAAATCAAAACAACTTTTAACAAAATTCAAAACTCTAAAAAATATCTTCAATAAAAAAGAAGAAAAACTAAAACCAATACTAAACAAAAATGCCTTTCAATTTATTTCATTA
>CAYSCL010000033.1:0-6882 GCA_964429545.1 Candidatus Woesearchaeota archaeon | reverse complement strand
TTTTTGAATAATCCTCGAAACCAACAACCTTTAAAAACTAATTTTCTATTATTTACTTATGGGTTTGAAAGAAATATTTAAATTTATTCCGGAGGTTACAAAGCCGGAGGAGAAAAAACTTAGTTTTAATGTTAAACTTAAATGGACTCTAATTGTTCTTGCTGCTTTTTTTATTTTAGCTAATATTCCTTTATTTGGATTAAGTGCTAATGCTTTGAGTAGATTTGAATATTTGGCAATAATAATGGGAACTGATTTTGGTTCTATTATTTCGTTAGGAATTGGTCCAATTGTAATGGCTTCAATTATTTTGCAATTATTGACTGGTGCAGAAATTATTCAAATTGATACTTCAACTGTTGAAGGTAAAAAGTTTTTCCAAGGATTACAAAAACTATTAGTTTTCTTCTTCATTGTTTTTGAAGCAGTTGTTTATGTTTTAATGAATGGTTTACAAGCAATGCCTGGGTTTACAGGGATTGTAATATTACAATTGATTTTGGGTGGCCTAGCAATTTATTTTATGAATGAGCTTTGTGAGAAATGGGGATTTGGATCAGGAGTTAGTTTATTCATTGCAGCGGGAGTTTCATGGAGATTATTTACTAGTGCATTTCAATTCATTGATACTCAAGGTGCAAATTGTTTAATGGATTTTTCTAATACTGCTTGTTCAGGTAAGATTTTAGTTTTAATTCAATCTATTGTTAATCAATATCCTATTGAATTTTTATCTGCATTTGCAGCTTTAGTTACAACTGCTTTAATCTTCTTGTTGGTTGTTTGGGCACAATCATTAAAGGTTGAGATTCCTTTATCTTATGGTAGAGTTAGAGGATATGGCGTTAAATGGCCTTTGTCATTTTTTTATGCTTCAGTTATTCCAGTTATTTTAGCTGCTGCATTGACTGCAAATTTACAATTATTCGGAGGATTATTTGAAAATTGGTTAGGCCATGCTACTTGGCTAGGGCACTTTTCTAATGGTCAAGCAGTTTCAGGACTATCATTTTGGTTGGGAAGTACAAATATTTTAGAGTTGGGAATTAGGGGAGGATTATTGCCTAGATATATCATCCAAGCTTTCACTCACATGCTTTCATTCACTTTCTTGTGTATGATTTTCAGTGTTTTCTGGGTTAAATCTTCTGGAATGGATGCAAAAGCTCAAGCTAAAAAAATTGCTTCATCAGGATTGCAAGTTGCTGGATTCAGGCAAGATATTAGAATATTGGAATCGATCTTAGACAGATATGTTATGCCTTTGACAATTATGGGTGGTGCGGCGATTGGTCTTTTGGCTTCATTCACTAACTTGTTAGGAGCATTGGTTTCAGGAACAGCAATCTTGTTAGTAATTATGATTATGTTCCAGTTCTATCAGAATATTGCTCAACAACATATGACTGATATGAATCCTGCTATGAGAAAATTCATGGGAAGTTAATTTTAATTATTTTTTAAATTAGTAATAAATATTAAAAACTCTTTTAGCATTTTATTGGAATGAAAGAGGCTGAAAAGAAAAAAAAGTTCAATGAAATTTCTAAGGGAATAAAAGAAATAAAGATCCAGGGTGCAAGAAATATTGCTAAAAAAGCTCTTTATGCGTATAATTTGATTCCTACTAAAGCTTCTATGAGAAAGTTGAAATCTTTGCGTCCCACGGAACCCATGTTAATGAATGTTCTAGATAGATCTGAAGATGGAGAGAAATATGCTAATTTATTAAAACATTTTGATGATGCGCAAGAAGAGATAAATAAAATAGTTTATGATTTGATTGAATATGATGATGTAATTTATACCCACTGCCATTCGACAAATGTAACAAAAGCTTTAATCTATGCTAAAAAGAAAGGAAAGAATTTCGAGGTTTACAATACTGAAACTCGGCCTTTGTTTCAAGGGAGAAAAACTGCAAGAGAATTAAGAAAAGCGGGAATTAAAGTTACTATGTTTATTGATTCTGCAATGGATATTGCTTTATCTAGAAAACAAAAAAGTAGAACAGTTTCAAAAATAATGGTTGGTGCCGATGCTTTATTGAAAAAAGGTGTTATCAATAAGGTTGGAAGCGGTATGCTTGCTAAATTGGCTAAGATTAACAAAATTCCAATGTATGTTGTTGCTGATTCTTGGAAGTATTCTTCAAAACATGTTAAAATTGAAGAGAGGGATTTTCATGAGGTTTGGGAAAAGATGCCAAAAAATTTCAAAGTTAAAATTAGAAATCCCGCATTTGAATTAATTCCAAGGGATAAATTAAAAGGCATAGTTACTGAACTTGGATTGATGAGTTATAAAAAATTCTTAAAGGAAATTAAAAAGTATCGTTAATTCAAAAATTTATCAGAAATATTTTTATAATGCTCGAATAATTTTCCAAAAAATAATTTTGCATTTTCTTTTGAAGGATAAGATTCATCATATTTTGTAGAAACAAATTTTATTCTATTATAAAATTCATCAAAATTTTTTGCTGTGAATTTTATTGGATCTATGTAGTGATGATTTACTTCTCCAGAAATATAAGATAATGTTTTTGTTTTGTCTCTTTCTTCTTTTTCGAATTTGAAAGGATTTTTTATAGTGCCTTTCCACACTGGAACTTGTTTTTTCCCAATAACTTGTTCTAACCTAATTGTTCCTTGTATAAACTTCGATGAATCCCATATAAGATAACTTACATTCTCAGCAGTAATTTTAAATTTTCTAGAATTTACATCTACATAATATTCCATATTTTTTAATTTGGGTAATTTCATAATAAAATAAATTTTTTATAGAATTTAAAGATTGTTGTAGAAGAACATCTATTTCTTCATACTTTGTTCGTGTTCTGCCATAACAGCGGTAATTTCTTGATTAATTTTATCTAATTCTCTTTCTAATTCTATTTTTATTCCTTTTAGTTTTTCAATTTGTTCATTAATTAATTCTTTTGTTTCATCTATGTTTTTTCCAACAAAGTTTTTTCCTCCAACATCAACTGTTAGGTCTTCTGATAAAAGTTTGGCTTTTACATAGACCCCTCTACCAATTGGGGCCATGATTTCTTCGCCTTTTTTCCCTTTGATTTCATCTAAACCCAATTTGATTTGGCTCATATCTAAGATGGCTTGTTCAACTGCTCCAAGCTGTTCTTGTATTTGCCTTATTTGATTTTCAAAGGTCATGAATTTTTGTTGTAATTCTTCTTGGTTCATAGTAATTTTAGATAAAGTTTGTTTTTAAAATTTGGGGTAATTGCATTATCGCTTTACTGAATTAATAGTTAATCCAGTAAACAAACTCTCAGAAATATTATTAGATTTGCCAAAAATGCTTCAATCCTTCATGCATCCAGCGGAAAGGTTAATTAAATTATCAATTACAATTTATTGTTATCCTTAAGAAACCTTAAACAACATCAAATTTCTTTTTTAAAATACTTGAGAAAATCATTGTGAAGATCAAGTAAAACCAAAACCAGCTAAGGAAACCAAAGAATTTTACTGGTGCTCCTGTTGATGCTTCTAATGCCTCGAAAAAATCGTAAAACCATCTGAATAATAATACAAAAGGGATACCAGTGTAAACAATTGTTCTCATACCTAATTTCATTTGTTTTGGCATTAGGCCCATCATTTCTTTTTGAATCTCCATAGATTTCTTTGGATCATTTTTGTGCTCTTTTGATTTTTTCTGTAATTCTTTTTGGATTTTCTTAATTTTTCTTAATTCTGTTTGATTTGTTGTATATTTTTGTAAAACAACTACAATAATTGAAATTAATAAAACTACAATCAGCATTCCAACAGTTAGATTCCAATTCAAAAGTGCTCCGATAGTTGGATCTAAGGCGGCATGAATTCCATTTCTAAGCCAATCCCATTTTTCCCAGTTTAATGCGATTAACATAGTTATGAAGAAAAATACTGCAATAATCCTAAAACTTCCTTCTCTATTCTTTGCCATGGAAAATAAATGTTAACTTGGTTTTTAAAACTAAGTTTTTTTATGAGAAAAATACAGGTGTTAAATAGACTTCCATTAGTCCTGCAATAACTAAAATTATTACTGAAAGAAATAGCAGTATAACTACATTTTCTAAAACATGATAAAATCTTTTGTCTTTAATGCCATGCCTCATTATTCCTGTCCCAAGTATTCCGCCAGCTAGAGCAGTTACAAAATAAGCGCCTATTTCTGGCATCCCGTGCACCATATATCTCAATAGTCCAAGAGGGATTTGGGCAATTTTATAATTTGTAAAAATCCCGATTGCGCTTGCAATTACTGTTGCATTCCAAGCTAAAACAAAAATGGCTCCTGCCCCAAAAATTAAGGAGAAAATTAAAGTAAATATCATAACATAAACATTATTTTCTAAAATTGATAAGAATCTACCAATCTTAGTTACTGCTCCAGTTGGAGAAATTAAACTTCCTGTTGAATATTGTTGAACACATCCTTCAATATTTCCAGGACTATTAATCATGCAGTATGTTTCGAGTTGAGCATTTAGTAAAGAAGATTCTCCTATAACTAAAAACCAAAATGAGAAAGCTACAACGAAACCTATGAACAACCACATGAATGCATATATCGCATCTTTGTGAACTCTCCAAACTGCTCTGAATCCTTCTATTGTTTCGTCTTCTTTTTCTTCATTTTTTATTACATAGTAAATAAATGGTAATGAAAACATAACGCAAAAGGTCACCACAATTAATCCTGAATACTTAACTAAAACTGGATCTGAGGCGAAAAATAATTGCACTAAAAGCAAGGACAAAGATGCATAAAGAAGTCCAATGAAAAACATCTTCCACGGCCCTTTTTCCATCTTCTTTGGATTAATAAGTGATTCTAACATATCAGAGTAAAATTATTATATTTTTTAAAGGTATCTTGAGAATTGAAATACTTAATACATTTAGAATTACTCCAATAAATTTCAAGAAGTAGTTCAGAAATTTAAAATAAAATAATTAATTAAAATATATATTCTAGTTGCATAAAAGATATAACAAATAATTTTGTAAAGAACATATGACAAAAGGAAAAGGTTTAGAAGATATAAAAGAGGTAAAATCAGTTATTAAATCTGATACGGCAAATGAATCTTTGAAAACTGGTAAATGAAGATTGTTAAATATTAGTGTTGCGCAAAGATATCAATGTGTTCAGGATAACCCGGAGAAAATTTTTATGAATGATTATGATGTAATTTATACTTTGGGAAGATATAAAGATTAATTTCTCACCTCAATTAAATTTATATAAGTTAATTATTGTAGTTTTGTATGGATAACTTAACATTTTTGGGTTTCCTTTTTGGGCCCATAGTCATGATTGCTTTTTTGGTAACATTGGGAATTATGCCTAAGTGGATTGAGAAGGCTAGAAAAATTGGACTTGTTTGGGATGATGTTCATAAACCTGGTAAAAAAGAAAAAGTTGCAGGATCTGGAGGAGTTCCAGTTTTAATTGGATTTGTTATTGCGACTTTACTTTATGTTGGAATAAAAACTTTTATTTTTGAAACTGAAACTAATTTGATTGAAATATTTGCTATTTTGAGCACAGTTATCCTTGCTTCTTTTGTGGGATTTATTGATGATATTGTTGGTTGGAAGTCTGGGGGGTTGAGCAAGAAATCCCGTTTAGCTATGATGCTGTTTATCGCTATTCCTTTGATGGTAATTAATGCTGGGGAGTCAGTTATGGCTGGAATTGATTTTGGCTTGTTATATCCTTTAATTTTGGTTCCTTTGGCAGTTGTTGGTGCTGGGACTACATTCAATTTTTTAGCAGGATATAATGGATTGGAAACTACTCAGGGAATATTGGTTTTGGGTGCTTTAGCGGTTGTTACATTCATGACTGGAAGTTTGTGGTTGAGTATGCTTGCGGTTACTATGATTGCATCTCTTTTGGCTTTGTGGTTGTTTAATAAAAATCCTGCGAAAGTTTTTGTAGGGGATGTTATGACTTATACTGTTGGAGCAATGATTGCTTGTATTGCTATTTTGGGTAATATCGAAAAGATTGCTGTGTTCTTTTTTATTCCTTATATTTTGGAAGTTCTTTTGAAAGCCAGGGGTAAATTTGAGAAGCAGAGTTTTTCTAAAGTTAACAAGGATGGAAGTTTAAGTCCTTTGTATAAGAAAGTTTATGGTTTGGAACATGTTGCTGTTAGATTGTTGAGAGCTGTTAAGGGTAAAGCATATGAATGGGAAGTTCCGATTGTTATTGGATTGTTCCAATTGTTAATTATTGTTTTGGGATTTGTTTGGTTCTTTTAGATTTGTAGGTTTGGAAAAGATTTATATATGTGTTACATTTATGTAATATATGTTACAAAATTGTAGTACACAAAAGATTTTAAATTGCTTTTTTAGAGAGCCAATCAAAAAACATTCTTTAAAAGAAATCTCAATTAAATCAAAAATAGCACATACTTCTGTTAAAATAATTTTGAATGATTTAATTAAAGAGAAATTAATAATTCTTGAAAAAGAAATCAAAGGAAAGAGGATTTTTCCTGTTTATTTTGCGAATGTGAATGGTGATTATTATAAAAAATTAAAAAAAATAAATAATTTAAAAGAATTATTGGAAAGTGAATTAATAGAAATGATTGAAGAAGAATTTATGCCCAAATCAATCATTTTATTCGGATCATTTTCTAAAGGAGAAGATATTGAAAATTCTGATATTGATATTTTTATTGAATCGGAAGAGAATGAAATTGATTTGAAAAAGTTTGAAAAAAAACTTTTTAGAAAAGATCTGTATTATCGTCTGCAATCACACCACCTGCACATTCCTCCACTTAGAGATAGAAAAAATGATCTGAAAATTTTAGTTGATGATTTTATAAAACAGGCGTCT
>CAYSCL010000032.1:0-6936 GCA_964429545.1 Candidatus Woesearchaeota archaeon | reverse complement strand
TTCTAAAGAACCTCTAAACGAGGATGCTCGCCGACACAGTCGCTTCGCATAAAGAAGAAGATTAGTTTGGGTAGGAGTATTTAGGCATTTTGTTTCTTTTTGGCTAAAATATGAAGATTTTGTTTACTCGCGTAGCGCTGCTACGTCACGCAATCAAAATCTTAAATTTTATCTCAAAAATAATTCAAAATAAGTTGGAAGTATAAACAAAAAATCTTTTGATGAAAAAGAACCTTCATTACCTTTATATATTCTAGATTTGATTTTTTATTATGTTAACTGAGGAGCAGAATAAAGAAATTAGAGATCATTTGGATAGGGCGCAGAATCCTTTGTTTTATTTTGATAATGATCAGGATGGATTATGTAGTTATTTGTTGATGAGAAGATTTTTGGGTAGGGGAAATGGTGTTCCTGTCAAGACGTCTCCATTGGATATGAGTTATTTTAGGAGAATTAATGAATTTGAACCAGATTATGTTTTTATTTTGGATCAACCTTCTGTTTCTAATGAATTTTTTGAAGCTTTGCATGAATTGAATATTCCAATTGTTTGGATTGATCACCATGACATTGACAGAGATAGTTTGCCTGATTATGTCAATTATTATAACCCTTTATTTAACGAAGGTAAAACTAATGAACCAGTTGTTGATTTATGTTATAGAATTGTTAATCGTAAAGAGGATTTGTGGTTGTTGATTGTTGGATGTATTGCTGACAAATATATGCCTGAAGAGTATTCTGAATTTTTGGAGAAATATCCTGATTTGGGAATTGATTCTGATAGTCCTTTTGATGTTTTGTATAATTCTGAAATTGGAAAAATTGCTAGGATGGTTGGTACTGGCTTGAAGGATAGAACGAGTTTAGTTATGAAGATGATTAGGTTTTTGATTAATGCTAGAACTCCTTATGAAGTTTTAGAAGAGAAAATGGACAATCATGAGATGCACAAACATTTTGGTAAAATTGATGAAAGATTGCAAAAATATTTGAAAAAAGCTAGAGAAGAGTATGATGGGGGAGATGTTTTGTTTTTTATTTATTCTGGGGCTACGAGTATGAGTGCAGATATTGCCAATAGATTGAGTCATCAGTTTCAAGGCAAAATTATTGTTGTTGCTTTTGTTAAGGGAGCAAGGGTGAATTTATCAATTAGAGGAAAAGGTATTCGTGAAAAAGTTTTGAAAGTTTTGGAAAATTTTCCTTTGTCGACTGGCGGAGGACATGAAGATGCTGTTGGTGCACAAATTGATTATAATCAATTGGAAGATTTTGAGAAATTGTTGAAGGAAGAAGTTGGGAATAATTAATTTCTTTATAGTGATAAATGAAAATGATAAATCTTAAAAAGAATGTTTTCTTGATTTTTTTATGAGTAATAAAAGCCAAGTCTATAATTGGAATTTTTGTATGGACTTAGTTATTACTTCAATTATTAAACTAGCTTAATTCAATTCAAGTTACCTAAACCTGAATTGAATAAGAAATACTTCTAGTCAATTCAGGTTACAGAGGGTAATACGAATTTGTTAAGCTTGACCGAATATCGGTTGAAAAATGAAAAAAGACCAAATGGAAAAAAAGACTCAAAATCAAATATTTTGGTCGTGGTCCTCGGAGGACTTTCCTACGGTTTTTCCATAAAAGAAAATGGAACAAAAACAAATGGAAAAAAAAGAAATAGAAAACGAGTTAGGTTCGCTTTTAGCAAGAACTTTGTCTTGGGAAGATGAACTTAATTCTATAATAGGAATGGATGATTAACGAAATGAAAATAGTATTGAAAGTTATAGGCGCTAGTGTCTAATATGGAATTTGAAATAATTAATATGTTCTACCAACATAAACCCAATAATCTGCATTTTCTCCAGATATGATGCATTTTTTGTCTTTTATGGATTCATTTTTTGGGTCAATGAATAATGTTTTTGTTCCTGTACAAATGATTTTCAACTTTTCTTCAACATCTTTTGAATTTTTTAAAGGAACCTTTACCATTTTCTTTTCATTTACTAATTTAATCATTTCTTTTTGATTTTCTGTTTTTGATTCTATTGATTCTAATAATTTTTTAGCATTATCGAATAATGTTTGTTGCATTTTATCCAATAATTTTGGAATCTTTGATTTCAATTCTTTTATAGGAATTGAAATTTTTTCTTTTCCAATTCTTGTTTTTATCATAACTGAATTATTTTCTAAATCTCTTGGTCCAATTTCAATTCTTAAGGGGATTCCGTTCAATTCATGTTCAGCATATTTGAATCCAGGAGTATATTCTTCTCTATCATCTAAAATTACTCCAAATTTTGAGAGTGCTTTTTGAATTTCTTTTGCTTTTTCTAATACTGGTTTTTCTTTCCCTTTGAATAAAAGTGGAATAATCACAATTTTTTCATCTAATACTTTTGGGGGAATTATTAATCCAGAATCATCTGAATGGATTCCAAACATTGCTCCAAGCATTCGGGTTGAAATTGCCCAAGTATTTTGATAAACATAAGTTTCTTTTTCATTTTGATCTTGGAATTTTATGTCATAAGCTTTTGCAAAATTTTGTCCATCGTAGTGGAATGCTGGACCTTCAATTACTTTTCCTCCTGGAAGTGCATAATGAATTTTTTCTGTAAATACTGCTCCTGCAAATTTTTCTTTTTCTGTTTTTCTTCCGTATATTCCTGGAAGTGCTAAAAAATCTTCACAAACTTCTTCATAGAGTTTTTTTATTTGATCTCTTTCTTTTAGTGCTTCTTTTTCTGTAGCAAACATTGTGTGACCTTCATTAAATATGAATTCTCTTGTTCTGAAAAAAGGAATGGGATTATTGAATTCCCATCTCACAACGTTACTCCATTGATTATATCTTTGAGGGAGGTCACGATAACTCCTAACCCATTTTGAAAAGTTTGCATACATTATTGCTTCTGATGTTGGTCTTATTGCTAATCTTTCATTTAATTTTGTTTCTCCTGCGTGTGTTACCCAAGCTACTTCTGGAGCAAAACCTTCAACATGTTCTGCTTCTTTTGTTAAAAGTTTTTCTGGAATAAACAAGGGAAAATAAACATTTTTAATTCCTAATTTTCTTAATCTTTTGTCGACTTCATCACGCAATATTTCCCAAATTCTCCAAGATGTTGGTCTAAATGCAATGCATCCTGAAACTTCTGTATAGTCTGCCAATTTAGATTTTATCATCAGTTCTGTAAACCATTTAGAAAAATCTTCATCTTTTTTTGTTGTTAATCCTTCTTGCGATTGTTTCATATTTTTAATAAGGCGAAAGGGTTTAAATGAGTTTTGAATATTTTTAAATTATAATCTTCCATTCTTGACCCCGCTCCATTGAAGCACAAAATTTCCAACAATTGTCAATTATTGCAACAATAATTGTTATTGAATGAAAATTATACTGAATATTTTCTCAATAGTTTTTTTAAACTTTAATTTGTTGATTTTGTTATGAATAAAAAAGGACAGGTTACTATATTTATTATTATGGCTATTTTGATAGTTGTGGCAGGAGTTTTGTATTTTTCATTTAGGGATACAATTGATGAAAAGGTTGGGATTGGAGTTAATGGGGAGCCTGTCAAGGTTTATGTTGATGAATGTTTACAAGATGTTTCTAAAGAAGTTGTTTATCTTGTGGGCAATGGTGGGGGTTATGTTTTTGGTCCAGAATTATCTAATGAAAGTGGTTTTAATTATCAAATATTAGAGAATGAAAGCTATTTTCCTGGTTTGGAAGAAATTGAAGAAGAGATTTCTCTTTATACTACTGTTATTTTAATTTCTTGTTTGGATGGTTTTGAATCTTTTTCTAATTTTGAAATTGAAGCAGGTGAAGCAGAGGTTTTCGTTGATATTTTGAATGATTCTGTTGAAGTTAATTTAGATTATCCTATTTCAATTAGGAAAGGGGAGGAAATTATTAGATATGAAGATTTTGGTCAAGCTGTGGTTCCAGTGAGATTGGGAGAGATGCATTTTGTTATGGGAAAATTAATCAGTGAAAATTATTATTCTGAAGAAGGTATTTGTGTTAGTTGTATGGTGGATTTGGCATATGAACATGATTTTGTTTTTGAAAATGTTAATTTTAGGGGAGAAGATTTATTTATTTTAACAGATTTTGAAAATGAGAGAACAGAAGAACCGTATAGGTTTGTTTTTGTTAATGGAGGTATAAATGAATAGATTATTTGTTGGATTCTTGATTATTGGAATTGTTTTAGGTTTTGTTTTAGTTGTTGCTCAGGAGGGGGAAGAGGAAATTTTAGATTTGGGAAACTTGTTGGGTATAGGTGGAAATATTACTGCTTCTGGGATAGATTATTCTATTGAGGAAACAGAACAAAGAAAAGATACTACTATTAGTTTTACAAAAGAAGATTCTTTTTTAGATATTGGGGGAAATACTTTTGAAAATATTCAACCTGGCTCGGATGAATTGGATGCTTTTGTTAAACTTGATGAATCTGGAGAAATTATTGAAGCAGATTTCATGACAAATGAAAATGGTGGAACTTATAATTTTCTCGGCGAAGATATTTTTGTTCCTGCTAATTCAAGGGTTTTGTTTGATCAGGAAGGTGGTCTTATTGTTGAAGCTGCGGAGGGCGCGGAATTTAAAGAAGAAGACAATTTATTTGATTTAAAATTAATTGGTGAAAATATTAAATTGCCTAATGGAAAGATTTTGAATGCGGGGGAGTTGGAGTATGATTCTTTAGGTTATGCACATCTTTCTTCGGGAAATACAGCAATTGTAGACAATGTAGCATTATCTGCAAATAAGGATTTGGATGTTTATTTTGATGGAGAAAGACATTCTGGGAATTATGTTTCTTTTGGTGATGAATTTTACCTTGGAGGAAGTGATTCTGCAGAAGTTGTTTTTGAAGGAAAAAATAATTATTTTAAAAATATGGGGGATAATGATTTAGTTAGATTTGGTTTGGGAGAAGAGGAATCTGAGATAAGAGTTGTTCCTAATAATTTTAAAGGTTATTCTGATGTTTATTGTGAAAATAAATATTCTGTTGAAACGGGAGAGTTGAAATTTGTTTCCAATGGTGAACAAGTTTATATTCTTGATGGGGAGTTTGGAGAAAGTTCTGTTAAAACGGATTTGCATACTTCTGTTGGAAAATATAATAAAATAATTTCTATTAAGGATGATTCAAATTATCAAGCTCATCTTTTAGAAGGAAATTCTTTGACGCCAAGTGTTTATGATTTTTATAATACGGGTGAAGGTAGTGAACTTACAGGAAATGTTCTTTCAGGAGATTTTTGGAAAGAATATAGTTCTGCAAGTAAATATATTAGAGAAGCGAATGAAAAATATTTACAAGCAAAATTTTCAAGAAAATATCCGGAGTTAGATATTTCAATTTTTAAAAATGCAAAAGATAATTCTGAATTGGATGAAATTGCATCACGTTATTCTATTTATTATGTTTTAACAGTGAATGAGGTGGAGAGTGAATTAAGGGGAACACCTTATGAAAATTATTTTGAAAAAAAAGAAGTGTTTGAAACCTTTCAAGCAGTATCTTTTCCTACTTCTGGGACCAAAGAAGCTCTGGGTAAAGGAGCAGTTGGAATCAGAACACTTTTTTTAAAGATTGCATAAATCCTTAATCAACAATTATTTAAATTGAAATCAGCTATTTTTTCTATTGGGCTCGTAGTTCAGTGGATAGAATAACAGGTTTCGGCCCTGTTGACCGGGGTTCGAGTCCCCGCGAGCCCTTCGATTAATTTTTTAAATGTCATTTTGCTTTTTAATTAGAGGTGGGGAAATGAAAAAAGAGAATAAACAATATTTAATTGCATCTTCTATTTTAATTGGGAGTTGTATTGGTGCAGGAGTCTTGGGTATTCCATATATTGCTGCACAGGCGGGATTTTTTGTTGTATTGGCTTATATTTTATTAATAGGTTTGTTGATTTTCATTGTTAATTCTTTTCTAGGAGAAGTTATTTTGAGAACTAAAGGAAATCACCAATTAATTGGTTATGTTGAAAGATATTTGGGTTTGAATGCAAGACATGTTATGGAATTTGCTTTTGTTTTTGGTGCTTATGCGGCCATGATTGCTTATATGTTGGGAATGGGAAAAAGTTTGAGTTTTTTGGTTTTTGGAAACACAAATTATGAAATTTTATTTGGAGTTTTAATTGGATTTATGTTTGCTTATTTATTATATGGCGGAGTTCGTTCTTTGAAGAAATTTGAAAAGCTAGGTGTTTTTGTTGTTTTGAGTTTGTTGGCAGTAATAATTCTTATTTTTGTTCCTCAAGTTGTTTTAGAGCATTTATTGGGTTTTGATAAAATGAATCTTTTGCTTCCTTTTGGAGTTGTTTTGTTTGCTTTAATGAGTTTTGATGTTCTTCCTGAGGTTAAAATTGTTTTGAAAAGAAGAGAAAAACTTTTTAGAAAAGTTCTTTTGACTGGAACTTTGACTTCAATGATTTTTTATATAATTTTCACTTTTGTTGTTTTAGGTTCTCAGGGATTGAATACTCCAGAGGTTGCAACACTTTCATTAGGGGGAATATTCATTGTTCTTGGTATGTTTACCATGTTTACTTCTTATTTGGCTAAAGGTAATGCTTTGAGTGAAAGTTTTCAATTTGATGAGAGATATAATAAAAGAAAAAGTTGGCTCTTAGCAAGTTTTGTCCCAATAGGTTTATTTTTGTTAACTCAGTTAACGGATTTCTTTTCTTTTACTAGGATATTATCTTTGGGAGGGGTTGTTTCTGGAGGGATTATCGCAATATTATCTTTACTTATGGTGAATAAGGCTAAAGTTCATGGAAATAGAAAACCCGAATATGAAATAAAGTCTCATTTATGGGTTTTAGGATTTTTAATTTTAGTTTTTGTTTTTGGAGTTATTTGGGAATTTTTTGGTT
>CAYSCL010000031.1:0-7428 GCA_964429545.1 Candidatus Woesearchaeota archaeon | reverse complement strand
GGCGAGCATCCTCGTTTAGAAATTTATGGAGAATTTTCAAGAATGGCTTTAATTCTTCTAACTCCTGCGCTTGAAGATTGTTCTTTTTTTATTTTAAATTTTCCTAATTCTGAAGTGTTCTCTATGTGTGGGCCAGTACAAATTTCTTTTGAAAAATTCCCTATTGTATAAACTGAAACTCTGTCACCATATTTTGAATCAAAAACTCCTTGGGCCCCAGTTTTTTTTGCTTCTTCTGGAGACATCTCTTCTCTTACTATCTTTTGGTTTTTTTGTATTTCTTCATTAACCAATTTCTCTACTTTTTGTTTTTCTTCATCTGTTAATTTTCTATCAAAATTAAAATCTAATCTTAATCTTTCGGGATTTATGTTTGAACCTCTTTGTTGGACATCTTTTCCTAGAACCTTTTGTAATGCTGCTAAAAGTAAATGTGCTGCTGTGTGGAGCTTTGTTGTTTCAGTTGAATTGTCTGCTAATCCAGATTTAAATTTTCCTGCTGAAGCTGTTTGAGAAAGTTCTTGATGTTTTTTGAATTCATTTTCAAAATCTTTAGGATTAAATTCAATTTGTTTTTCTTTTGCTAATTCTTCTATCATTTCAATTGGGAATCCATATGATTGGTAAAGTAAAAATGATTCTTTTCCATTTAATTTTTTATCTTTTGACATTTTTTCAAATTCTTTTAATCCTTTGTCAATTGTTTTTTCGAATTTTTCTTCTTCTTTATTCAATTCATTTTTTATGAATTCTTTTTTATTTTCTAAGTGTTCGTAATCATTGTAAATTTCAAAAACTTTTTCTGCAATTGGCCAAATTAAATTAGTTCCAACAAAGTCTAATTTTCTTAGGTTCCTTATTGCACCTCTAATTAATCTTCTAAGAACATATCCTTGTTCAGAGTTTGAAGGAATTACGCCATCGGCTAGGATGAATGTTGAAGCTTTTATGTGATCTGCGATAATTCTCATTTCTTTTTTATTTTTTTCATAAGATTTATTTGATAAAAATTCTATTTTTTCTATTAGTGGCTTCCACATTTCTGATAGGTAGTTGTCTTCAAGTCCATTCAAAATTGTTATAACCCTTTCTACTCCCATCCCTGTGTCAATATTTTTTTGCTTTGCTTCAATATATTTTCCTTCTTTTGTTTTTTCATATTCCATTAGAACATCATTCCAAATTTCAACCCAATTTTTGTCTGTAGGATCAAAGGTTTCTGGTGCTGGAACATCATTTAATTTCCAATAAAACATTTCTGTGTCAGGACCGCATGGTCCGGTATTTCCTGCTGGGCCCCACCAATTTTCTTTTTTGTCCAAAAATGCTATCCTTTTTTTAGAAATTCCTAGTGTTTCCCATTTTTTTGAAGCTTCTTCATCTTTTGGAGCATTATTGTCTCCTTCGAAAACTGACACTGCAAATCTTTCTAATGGAATTTTCAATTCTTTAGTTAAAAATTCAAAAGACATTTCTATTGCTTCTTTTTTGAAATAATCTCCCAAAGACCAATTACCTAACATTTCAAAGAAAGTGTGGTGGGTTGTATTTCCAACCTCTTCTATGTCTCCTGTTCTAATACATCTTTGAACATTTGTTAATTTCTTTCCTTGGGGGTGCGGTTGTCCAAGTAGAAAAGGAACCAAGGGATGCATTCCTGCAGTTGTAAATAATACTGTAGGATCATTTTCTGGAACTAAGCTCGAATTTTTTATTTCTGCATGTCCTTTTGACTTAAAGAAGTCAATATATTTTTTGATTAATTCTTTACGAGTTATCATATAGAAATATGGAGTCTAATGGTTTTAAATTTATTCCTGTAGAACTTTCAATTTATTTTGGATTTCTTCCAATTGTGATTGTAAAGTATTTTTTGAAGCTACTTTTACTTTTCTTTCTTTTTTATCTTCTTTTTCTTCAAAAGCATGTTCTAAAATTTTTGGTATTTTATATTCTGGAAGCAATTTTTCTAATTTTTTTATATTTGTGTTAGTTTGTTTTAATTTTGTTCTTATCTTTTTTTTATTATCTAATTCTTTTAACCTAAGTTCTTTATATCTATTTATTAATTGGATTATTTTAAGAAGATTGGCTTGAGAAGACAACAATTCCGTTTTGCCTTTTTTTGCTTCAAGATAATCAAACCTTACATGAATTAATTCTTCTTTTTTAGTTTTAGATTTCTTTTTTTTTGCCATTTAAATCTTAGAAAAAATATCTTTATCTATTTGACCAATTTGCTCTTTAATGTTTTGTATTTCATTTGTCCACATAGATAATTCTTCTTCCTCTTTTTCTTTCAAATCTTTTGTTTCTTTTAGTAATTCTTCTATTTCATCAATTTTTTCTTTTGTATCTTCAAAGATTTCAAGAGATTCTTTGAATTTGTCTAATCTTATAAATACTGGTTCAGCAGAAATTGCTTTGGGTTTAGAATATCTTTCAACAGTTTTTTCTGCCATAGGAGTTCCTTCTTCTATTTGCATTGACATTGCTGGCCCTTTTATTCTCTCTAAAGGCGCGTCATTTTCTAGAGGCTGAGACATTTCAAAATCTGGCTCATCTTCTCCTGTAACTGCATTTTTTATTGTGTTTTGAGAAAATTTTTCACCGAAATTGCTGTTTGGAAATGCTGGAAGTTGATGCATTTGATCTGGATTATTTTCTTCCAAATTTGGTAAAGAAGGTAATTCTGGAAGCTTTGGCAAAGTTGGAGCTTCTTTTTTTTCTTTTTTTCCGAATAATGACATTTCACACCTCTAAATATTAGAGTATTAATAGGTTTAAAAATGTTTTTTATTTTTTTAGCAAGGATACAATTGGACCGAAAGTTATTTAATTGAATTCTTTTTAAGTAATCATATGTTAGACAAACTTCTACAAGAAATTGTGATAATAACCGTTGGTAAACAGGCCGAAGATATCGCTGATTTATTAAATTCTAAGAAACATCAAAATGAATTTAATATTGCTAAAAAATTGGGTATAACTATTAATCAAACAAGAAATATTTTGTACAAACTTTCTGACTTTGGACTTGTGTCTTCTGAAAGAAAGAAGGATAAGAAAAAAGGATGGTATACTTATTTTTGGAAATTTGAAATCATGAAATGCTTGGAATTTTTGAAAAATTTGCTTTTGGAAAATAAAGCAGAGATTCAAAAAGAAATTGAAATAAGAGAAAAAAATAATTATTATGCTTGTGATTTATGTAATTTAGAGTTTGGAGAAGATGAAGCACTTTTGATGGATTTTACTTGTGATGAATGTGGAGAACTTTTTGAAACTAAAGATAATTCAAAACTTGTTCGTGAATTACAAAAAAAATTGGAAAAAATTGATGAAAGAATTGTTTTTATTGATGTTGAGATTGATAAAGAGCAACAGAAATTAGATAAGAAAAAAGCTCTTGAATTAAAAAAAGAAGAAAAAGAAAAAGAAATTAAAAAAGAAATTGCTAAAAAGAAAAGAGCGGAGAAAAAGAAAATAAGGGATGCTGAGAAAGCTAAGATTGCTAAAAAATCTGGGAAAAAAGTTGCCAAGAAAAAAACAACAAAGAAGAAATCAACAAAAAAGAAAGTTGCCAAGAAAAAAACAGCTGAGAATAAATCTGCTAAAAAGAAGTCAACAAAAAAGAAAACTTCGAAGAAAAAACAACAAAAAAATAAAAAATAATTTCTAGAAACCATTAAAAATGTGTTTTGTTTTTATTGACTAATAAAAATTTATAAAATGAGTGTTTACCAAGTATATCCCAAGAGAAAAAGTAATTTTTTTGAAAAATTTTCTAATCTTAGTTTAACAACTCAGTTAATTTTAATTAATGTTTTATGTTTTGTATTATTTTTTATTTTGATTGGAACCAATATTATTTCTTGGGATTATATTGCAATAAATCCGGCAAGTATTTTGAATGGTTTATATCTTTGGACATTCATTACAAGTATGTTTATGCACGGGGGAATTTTTCATCTTTTTGTTAACATGTTGTCCTTGTTTTTTGTTGGATCTTTGATTGAAAAAATAATTGGTAGGAAAAGATATTTCTGGTTTTATATTTTGGCAGGGTTATTCTCAGGAATCTTGTTTGTTGTTTCTCCTTTTGTTTTTCCGGGAGATTTGAACACTTATGCAGTTGGAGCTAGCGGTGCACTTTTTGGATTAATTGGTGTTTTAGTTTTGTTGACCCCAAATCTACCTGTTTATGTTATGTTTATTCCAATTCCTATAAAGATGAAATATGCTGCTCCTGGAATGTTGATTTTATTGTGGATAATTTCAGTTACTGCTGGGCTTCCTATTGGAAATGTTGCTCATCTTGGAGGATTGATTTTTGGGCTAATTTATGGATTGGTTTTACGTAAAAAATTTCCAAATAAAATTAAACAAGTAAGTAGACATTTTAGTTAAAAATGAAAAAAATAAATTTTGAACATTTGAAATCTGAATTACATAAAAGGTATTTTTTGTGTTTTGAATATCTCAGGGAATCTAAGAAGTTTATTTGGTTTGCTATTGGGCTTTTTTTACTTTTTGCTTTGATTGGATTTTTTGTTCCTTTTCCAGAGGATATTCAAAATGAAATAATTTCTTATTTTAGAAAATTAATTTTACAAACTGAAAGTTATAGTTTTTTGCAAATGCTTGAATTTTTATTTACAAATAATTCTGGCGCGACTTTTGTCGGATTGTTTTCGGGTTTTTTGTTTGGAATAATTCCTTTTTTTAATACTGTAGCAAATGGTTTTGTTTTGGGTTTTGCTTCTTCATTTAGCGTGTCGCAAAACGGTTTTATTTCTTTATGGAGGCTTTTTCCCCATGGAATTTTTGAATTACCTGCTGTTTTTATCTCTCTAGGACTAGGATTTAAATTTGGTTCATTTATTTTTTTCAAAAATTATAAAGAGAAATTTAAGGAATTTTTAATTAAATCTGTTAATGTTTATGTTTTCGTAATTCTTCCTTTATTGGTTATTGCTGCAATATTGGAAACTTTACTTATTTTTTTATTTTAGTTCAAACTAATATAAAAATAATCGAATAAAATTATTAGAAATTTATTCTTTTAGTTCAGAAATACCCATTATAATTAAAACTAATCCAATTAGAGGAACAAGTATTGCCAATCCCCCTTTAATCATGGTTATTGCAGCTTTCCCCCATGATAAAAGGTATTGTTCTTGTGAAACAAAGAAGATTGTTCCTGCAAGAAGAATTAATCCTAATAAAACTTTTAATATTTTTTTCATAATCAATTATACTTCTTATGTTTTAAAAAGATTTTCGTGATTGATTTTTTATTAGTTAATCTTAAAAATGAGTGATTTTTTGTTTTGTAATGACAGAAGATATTGCTAGACAAAATATTTTGAGAGAATCTGAAGAAGCAAAAGGGATTTCTATTAAAGGTTATGATTTCAATAAAGGTATTGATTTTGAAAAAATTCTTGGTAGTTATTCTTCTATGGGCATTCAAGCAACAAATTTTTCCAAAGGAGTTGATATTATTAATGAAATGATTGAAGAAAAAGCTTACATTTATTTGGGATATACATCTAATATGATAACTTCTGGGATGAGGGAGATTATAAGATATTTAACGGAAACTGAAAAAGTTAATGTATTGGTCACAACTTCTGGAGGAGTGGAAGAGGACATAATCAAATGTTTAGGGGATTTCAAGTTAGGAGATTTTAGAGCAATAGGTAGTGAATTAAGGGAAAAGGGAATAAATCGTGCAGGTAATGTTTATATTCCAAATTCCAGATATTGTAGATTTGAGGAATTTATTTTACCAATTTTTGAAGAATTTTATGAAAGACAAAAAGAAACTGGAAAAGTTGTTTCTGCTAGCGAGTTAATTTGGAAGATGGGTGAAAAAATAAATAATAAAGATTCTATTTATTATTGGGCGTCGAAAAACAAAATTCCCGTTTTTTGTCCTGCAATTACGGATGGAAGTATTGGCGATATGATTTATTTCTTTAAATCTAAACATCCTGATTTTTTGGTTGATGTTTCTGAAGATATTTGGAAAATGAATAACACAACTTTGAGTCCAGACAAAACTGGAATCATAATTTTAGGAAGTGGGGTTATAAAACATCATATTTGTAATGCCAATATGTTTAGAGATGGTGCAAATTATGCAGTTTATATAAATAGCTCCCCAGAATTTGACGCTTCTGATTCTGGCGCATTACCTGAAGAGGCGGTTAGTTGGGGAAAAATTCGTACTGATGCAAAAAGAGTTAAGATTTATTCTGAAGCTTCACTTGTTTTTCCTTTAATTGTTGCTAAAACTTTTGCTAAGTAATATATTGTGGATTATTATAAAATTTATAAGCAGAGGATTCTATTTAATTTGTATGGGGAAATTGTTTAAAAGTAAAAGTGAAAAACTTTTGGAAAAATATGGGGTTCCAAAAAAAATAGAATATTGGAATTTCATTGATGATAGAAACCCTTCTTTTGGTAAAAAATATTCTATTAGTATTGAACCATACATGAGAAAATTTAATTTTGAAAAAGGAATTGAAGAAAGGTTGTATTTGAATATAAAATTGGATGAAATTGTTGGAATTGAATATAAAAATAAATATTATTGGGATAAACCTGCAGAAAGGATTGAAAAACCCATCATGAAATTGATTTTTTCAGATAATTTTCCTTTAACTAAAGATAATCCTGTAAAGAATATGTTTTATAACATCCATTCGAAGTATGGTTTGGAAAAAAAATTTATCCGAGATCTTTTCGATCTTTCTATTTGCGATTTATTGAAACAAAGGAAAAAAAGGTTTGATCCCAATCAAATAAAAAATTGCTCTAAAAGATAATTATTTTCAATTTTTCTCACAAATATTTATATAATTCTCTGATTTAATTTTGTCATGGTTAGTAAAAAAGATGATTCGGGGGATTTATTTTCTTCGCTTTCTGATTCGGCAATTGAAGGAAAGAAATTCGAAAAAGAATTTGTAGATGTTTTAAAAATGGTTGCGCCTGGAACTAGTTTGCGTGTTGCTTTGGATGATTTGTTGAGGGCAAAAATGGGTGCACTTGTAGTTTTTGATAATGGAAATGTTGAACCAATTGTTGAGGGAGGATTTAAAATTAATTCTAAATTTAGTTCCCAAAAATTAGTTGAGTTGGCTAAAATGGATGGGGCGATAATTGTTTCAAGGGATTCTAAAGAAATTTTGTCTGCTAATACTTTATTGGTTCCTGATAGTTCTATTTTTACTCGTGAGACTGGAACTAGGCACAAGGCAGCTGAGAGAACAGCAAATCAGGCAAATACTATTGCTATTGCTGTTTCTGAAAGAAAAAATAAAATTTCTCTCTATTATGGGAAAACCTATTATCAATTGGAAAGAAGTTCTGAAATTTTGAGAAGGGCTTCGGAAACTTTGCAAATTTTAGAAA
>CAYSCL010000030.1:0-8210 GCA_964429545.1 Candidatus Woesearchaeota archaeon | reverse complement strand
AAAATGCGAGGGACAGGATTCGAACCTGCGTAAGCATAAAGCTACAGGATCTTAAGTCCTGCCTGTTTGACCACTCCAGCACCCCCGCATATTTTTGTGGTCAAATAGCTTGCTGTTTAAGTGAATGACTGTGTCGATTCACTTCGCAACCTTTTCTGCCTAAGTGAATGACTGTGTCGATTCACTTCGCAACCTTGGTGAAGGTGCCTGACCACTCCAGCACCCCCGCATGTAATGAAAGTACTGACCACTCCAGCACCCTCAATTTTGATGATTGTCTAATTAAAGACATCTAATAAAAAAATAATAAATATCTAACTTAAAAACTTAACTACTGTTCCTCAGATTGCTTTGTTTGGACTTTAACACCTAATTCTTCAAGTCTTTGAATATGCATTCCCATAATCTTCTCAACTTTTTGAATCATACCAACCAATTCTGCTCTTTCAGCAGCCAATGTGTTCAAAGCTCCTTGGTGAAAACCAATTTCCATCTCTTTAGGCATTTGAGGTTTTTCCTGTTCTGCAGGTTTATTCTCTGAATTACCCAAACTATTTTCTAAATTATCTTTATTTAATTCCATTTTAACCTCCTTGTCCTTTATATGAAAATTACAAAAACCAGCCAGTTATAAAGATTTAGATTTTTTTCTCCAAGGTTTTTCTAATTTTTTGTCTACGATACCTAGCTTCACATTGAATAGAAATATATTTTTCTCTTGTTTTCTTCCCACTTCTCGGAATTCCCCTATTATAATAACTTTTATTGTCATTCATGAAAGTATCCTGATAAAAAGTTTTTGTATGTTTAAAATTTTGTTTCAACGTGTTTTCAGGTATTGGAGTCATATGCCTTTCAACAACATCAAATGCTTTATGCAATTCTAGGCTGCTCAAAATATATGCAAGTCCCAGAATACGTCTATAAATACTTCTCATAAGTTTTCTCCTTTTAGATTAATTCTTCTATAAAATTCTGGTTTCTTAACAAATTTATTGCTATAATTTTTTTCTTTTTGCAAATAATTACACTTGTTTTTTTCATTAATTTTTGAAATATAATTTTGATTTTCGGGTAATATCGCATCCAAAGAGAGATTTTTATTTTTTTCAAAATTTTGATTGAATTCTGGAATCTTTTCTAACGTGAGTCCTTTTGGTAATTTATTCCCTATTTTATATTCTACACCTATTTCATCTAATCGAGAAGTAATTATTTTAATCCCCTCTTTCGGACATAAAATATATCCTGGATTTTGGCCAAAACCAATAAATCCAATAATAACGATTTCTTTAATCATATTCAACAAAAAATTCAAACCTTTTTAATAATTTCTTCAATTAAGAACTAGCTTTTTCCTTTTGCAATTCTTTAAACGCAGTATAACAAGCAGTAGCACCATCTCCAGCAGCAGAAATCATTTGTTTGAAAGGCCTATTAGTTACATCTCCAGCAGCAAAAACTCCCGGAACATTTGTTTTTTGATTTTTATCAACTGCAATATTCCCCTTATCCAACTCCAAATCCAATTCTTCAGCCAGTTTAATATTTGATGTTCCACCAATTTCAATAAATAATCCATCCAATTCTAATTCATTGCCATTACTCAACTTAACTTTTTCTAATTTTTCTTCTCCAATTAATTCTTCAACTTCAGCAGTAAAAATAGTTTCAATATTTTCAGTTTTATTGACCTCATCAACCCACGCAATTTCGGCCTTAGTAAATTTGGGTTTTCTATAGATTATGTAAACTTTTTTTGCATATTTTGATAACAGCAGAGCAGCCGTTAAAGCAGCATCTCCTCCACCAACAACTGCAGCAATTTTATCTTTGTAAAATCCAGCGTCACAAGTCGCACAATAACTAATTCCCTTGCCTACAAGTTCTTTTTCTCTTGCTATTCCCAATTCCCTTCTTTGAGTTCCAGTAGCAATAATCAATTTTTTTGCCAAAATTTTTTCTTTTGATGTTTTCAAAATAAACCCTTCATCAGTTTTTTTCAAATCACTAACAATATCATGTTTTATTGGAACCCCCAAACCTTCGGTTTGCATCTTCATTTTCATCATTAATTCCATTCCAGTAATCTTTTCAAATCCCGCATAATTTCTAATATCGTGCGCAGTTCCAGCTATTCCTCCAGGTACTTGTCCAATTAACAAAACATCCATCTTGTATCTTCCAGCATAAATCGCAGCAGAATACCCTGCTGGACCTAAACCTACAATTACTAAATCATGCGTTTCCATGCTTCTCTAAATGTTTTTCTCTTTATAAGATTTATTTAGAATGGTATTAAACTGTGAAAGTTTTGCAGTTTTGTTTGTGGAAATGTTTTTTAACAATAAACCCATTTCAAACACATGTTAGAAAAGGTGATACTTGTTTTTCATGTTGTAGCTTCCGCAATAGCTTTAGGAACTGTAGCTGTTTCTGATTTTTTACATTTGAAAGGATTGAAAAATCACAAAATTGAGAAAGGATTTTTGTCCATAAACCCTTATTTGTCCCAACTGATATTCATTACACTTGGAATAATTGTCGTTAGTGGGGGAATTTTATTATATAACAAACCATCTTTACTAAATAGTTCTCTTTTTCAACTAAAAATGGCAATGGTTTTAATTGTAATAATCAACGGGCTTTTTTTGAATTATAGAATTTCACCTAAATTAAATACAAAAAAGAATCATCCAATAGATAAAACAAAAAAATTGATTTTTGAATCTTCGTTATTTGGAAGCATATCCCTTGTTACTTGGTTAGGAATTTTTATTCTTGCATTTACTAAAAATTTCGGATATTCTATTTTAGAATTCATTTTCACTTATTTAATTATTTTAATTGGAGTTTTCTTGATTGGATATTTTTATCAAATGAATTCTCACAAAATGAATAATTAAAAACCATTCAAATTAGAAAAATAAACATAACAATATTTAATAACACTTTTTTCTTTTCCAGATTATGCAAAAAATTCTGATAATTGGTTATCCTGGAGCAGGAAAAGGAACTCAAGCAGAACTTTTGGAAAAATATGGGCTTTATCAGATTTCTACAGGTGATGTGATTAGAGCTTCAAAAGATCCAAGAATAGTTCATTATAGAAATGAAGGTTACAAAAAAGGAGACCTTCTTTCAGATGATTTGATTTTCGAAATTCTAAAAAAAGAAATTTCCAGTTTACCTAGTTCAGCAAAAGGTTATTTGCTTGATGGCGCAGTTAGAACTTTACCACAAGCAAAATACACAAAAGATCATAATCTTGTAGAAAAAGTAATTTATTTCCATTTATCAAAAGAAACAGCCACAAAAAGACTCCTAAACAGACATGAGGGAAGAACAGATGACAACCCAAAAACAATTGAACACAGGTTTGAAGAATTTAATGAAAAAACCGCTCCAATTCTGTCCTATCTAAAAGAAAATTTTGAATTCTATGAAATTGATGCAGAACCCCCTGTTGAAGAAATAAACGCAGAAGTTTTGAGAGTTTTAGATTTAAAATAACCAAATATATTCTTATCCAATGTTATAAATTAATCTTTCTTACCTTATTTGGAGGTATTTAATAAAATGGATGAAAAGGTTAAAGCAAAAAAACATATGAAAAAATCCAAGGAAGAGGCAAAAAAGTCTTTGACGCATGGAAAAAAATATGTAAAAAAAGAAGCTGAAAAAGGAAAAAAAGCTGCAAAGACTTTGAAAAAAGGTGTAAAGAAAGCGATAAAGAAATCAAAAAAAGAATTGAAATAATCCAATCAAAACCCTTATTAATTATCTTCTCTTTATGCATCTATGAAACAATTAATATTAAAATTGTTAAAAGAAGCAATAAAAGAATTAGGAGTAAATCTTTCAGAAAAAGAAATTCTTTCTTCAATTGAAATTCCAAAAGATTCATCCAATGGAGATTATTCTTTTCCTTGTTTTGTTCTTTCAAAAATAATCAAAGAAAATTCTCATGAAATTGCTATGGATATTGTTTCTAGAATTGGGACACCTCCAGAAGAAATTAGCGATATACAATCAGTTGGACCTTATGTGAATTTTTTCATAAATAAAAAATTAGAATCGATTTCTTTGATGAATGAAATAAAAAGAAAAAAAGATAAATTTGGCAAATTAGAAAAAAATAAACAAACAATAATGGTTGAATTTCCTTCTCCAAATACAAACAAACCTTTGCACTTAGGCCATTTAAGGAATATGGCAATAGGTGAATCAATTTCTAGAATTGCAGAAGCCAACGGTTTCAATGTAAAAAGAGTAAATTTAAACAATGATAGGGGAATACATATTTGCAAATCAATGGCAGCATATATTGAATATGCAACTAATGACAAACCAACAAAAAAAAGAAAAGGAGATCATCTTGTTGGAGATTTCTATGTGAAATTTAATGAAAAGTCAAAGAAAAACAAAGAATTAGAAATTCTTTCCCATAGGCTATTACAAAAATGGGAAGAAGGCGACAAAGAAGTTAGAAGATTATGGAAAGACATGAATAAGTGGGCCCTAGATGGATTTAAAGAAACTTACAAGAAATTTGGAATAAAATTTGATAAAGAATATTTTGAAAGTGAAATATACAAAAAAGGAAAAGACATAATTTTAGAAGGATTAAAAAAAGAAATTTTCAAAAAAGGAAAAGCGGGCGAAATAAAACTAGATTTGAAAAAACAAAAACTCGGGAGTAAAGTTTTGTTAAGATCAGACGGAACATCTCTTTATATGACTCAAGATATTTATCTTGCAAAAAAGAAATTTGAAGATTATAATTTAGATGAATCAATTTATGTAACTGGAAATGAACAAGAATATCATTTCAAAGTTTTATTTTATATTCTAGATAAATTAAATATTGCTGATAAAAATAAACTAAAACATTTGTCTTATGGAATGGTTAATCTTCCCGAGGGAAAAATGAAATCCCGTGAAGGAACAGTGGTTGATGCAGATGATTTGATAGACGATTTACAAGAATTGGTAAAAAAAGAATTAAAAAAGAGAGGGAAACTTTCAAAAAAAGAAATAGAAGAAAGAAGTTTGAAAATCGCTAACTCTGCAATAAAATATTTTTTGCTGAAAGTCGATATAAAAAAGAACATGGTTTTCAATCCAAAAGAATCAATATCTTTCGATGGAGATACTGGACCATACATACAATATGCTTATGCAAGAGCATCTTCAATTTTAAGGAAAGTGAATAAAAAACCACAATTATTAATTCCCAAAAATTTAGAAAAAAAAGAAAAAGAATTAATTCAGAAATTATCAAATTATAAAAAAATTGTTTTAGATTCATACAACCAAATGAATCCTGCAATAATTGCAAATTATTCTTACAAACTTGCACAAAATTTCAATGAATTTTATCATGAATGTCCAGTAATGGGTTCAGATTCAGAATCATTTAGGTTACATCTTGTCCAAGCGTTTAGACAAGTTTTAAAAAACTCTCTTGATTTGTTAGGTATAGAAACACTAGAGGAGATGTAATGATAAACGATTTTATTATAAATAATATAACAAGTAATAAGTATTTAATTTCTTTAATTTACTTAGTTTTATCTTTCGCAATAATACGTCTTGGAGCTTTCATTTTAGAGAAAGTAATTTTGAAATTAACAGTAAAAACCAAAACCGATTTGGATGACAAAATAATTTCAAAAACTGCAAAACCGATAACAATCTTAGTTCTTTTGTTCGGTGTTAAAATTGCATTAAGTCCTTTAGAATTATCAGAAGATATTGTTCAATTAACAAATGAAATAATAACTTCTTTGATTATTTTAGTCTCAGCATATATAATTTATGTAATTTTTGATTTGTTATTTGCAAAAGCTTGGAGAAGATTTGCAAGAAAAGCAAATACAAAAGCAAATGATGCACTAATACAATTAACACAAGGAACTGTAAAAGTAATTTTAGTTATTTTAACAATTCTTTATTTATTGAGTTACTGGGGAATTGAAATTGGCCCATTATTGGCAGGTGTTGGTATTGGAGGAATAGCAATTGCATTCGCACTTCAATCATCTTTAGCAAATGTTTTTGGAGGGATTTCAATAATTATGGATAAAACAGTGAGGGTTGGAGATTGGATTAAATTAGAAGATGGAACTGTGGGAATAATATTAAAGATTGGTTTGAGAAGTACAAAATTAAAAACTTTTGATAATGAAACAATTTATGTTCCAAATTCAAAATTATCTGATAGTAAGGTTCAAAACATTGCGATGCCCGATCCAAAGTCCCGTGTAGTAATTCCTTTTGGAGTTGCATATGGTTCAGATATAGATAAAGTAAAGAAAACAGTTTTGAAAGTAATAAAGTCAATAGACCATTATGTAGGTGATCCCGAACCAACTGTTAAATTTTTGGAAATGGGTGATTCAGCATTAAAATGCAAAGCATTTTTCTTTGTAGATAGTTATGAAAATAGATTTAATGCGATTGACGAAGCAAATACTAAAATATATAATGCTTTAAACAAAGCAGGAATTTCAATCCCTTTTCCTCAAATGGATGTGCACTTGAAAAAATAAAATGGATTGTGAAAATCTAAAAGAGAAAGAAATAATTTCAACAGGTTCAATTTGCGATAAAGATTATTTATGGGAATCTTTGAATGAAGAAGAACAAGAATTAAGAGAAGAATTAGAAAAATTTCCTCAAGAACAAAATTTAAAAGAGGAGATAGATATAGAATAATATGAAAAAGAAAACAAGATTATATTTAGAAAATGCAATTGGATTTTTTGCTTGGGTATCTGGATTACTTATCGCTTTAGCGGTTGGATATGGTTTAATTCATGGCCCACTAACAGTTCCAGAATTCATTGGAGGAAACATGGCTTCAAACATTGCTGGCTGGGCAATAATCGGAACAACTGTATTAACAATAATTCTAAGTTTTTTTAGAAAATAGTTATCCATCCAATCAAATAGGTTTTTTAATTACAAAAAATATATACTTATATGAAAAAACAAAATGCTTACAAATTATTATTGATAATGGCTTTTTTCCATTTAGTGATAATGTACGTTATTATGTATTCTAATGTTGATGTTTTTTCGAATTTGTTTTTGAATTTAAATAAATTCTATATGGCTGTTATGATGACTTTGCCAATGATTGTTATTGAAATAGGTTTGATGACATCAATGTATAAAGATAAAAAGAAAAACTATCTTTTTGTCGTTTTAGGAATAATTTTGTTAATAGTTTTTTTCCTTTTTGTAAGGAATCAAACTGGAATTGGCGATGAACAATTTTTAAGATCAATGATCCCACATCATGCAAGTGCAATACTAATGTGTGATGAAGCAAATATACAAGATTCAGAAATTATGGGGCTTTGCGATTCAATAATTGAAAGTCAACAATCAGAAATAGATCAAATGAAAAAAATTCTAGATAGAATTAGAAATTAATTTCTATACTTCCGGATAGTTAATAAATCTAAAAAGAATCTATTCAATTTTTATATAAAAAATGGCTATTTAATTCTATACAAACCATATAATTTTTTACCATTAATTTCTCGAATAGTTTCTATAACTTCAGAATCATCTTCTAAATGATCATGAATAAAAACTTCTGCTCTAAATACTTCTTTATCTTTAATTTTCACATTTGCTGTATAAAAATCTCCTAATGCTGCAGAATATCCTAATTCATCAGCTTTATTATCTATAACTTTCAAACTGTCCGCATCATGAATAATTGTTTCTAAAACTTTTATTGTTCCCATAAAATTTAGATAGAGCCTTTATTTTTAATAATTTCTATACTTCAAACTCATAAATAGAACTAAAAAAGATCCGACAACTCCCACAATAAAACTAACTATTATTGGAATATCTTGTAATACTATCCCATAAACTAACCAAGTAAAACATCCAATAAAAAAGATAAAATAAGTAATCAAACTAATGTTTTCCGCACTTTTGTTTTTCCAAATTCTATAGGCTTGGGGAAATCACGCAGTTCCGGAGTTCGATGAATCTGAAATATTTATCGTCCTTTTTCGGCTGCCTTCCTTCATTCTCCAGCATCAAATTATGATGTGTCCGCCTAATAGAATAAGCTCTCTGCTTTGATTTAAGAAAAAGTAAGTTCAAAGGATTCTCAGCATTTAGTTCAAGACCGGTGCAATAACAATAGAGCAGATCCGTACAGTCTCCGTCTCCCAATAATA
>CAYSCL010000029.1:0-8952 GCA_964429545.1 Candidatus Woesearchaeota archaeon | reverse complement strand
TTAAATCCCCCTAAAATCCAATTCATTATTTACTACTGCGACTGTTTGGGAAGCAAAATATAAATGTGGCCCAATTGATACGGGAGTTAATAATTTTTTCAAATATTTTAATTCTTTTTTTGGAATTCCATCTTGATCTCCTAAAAGAAAAGCGCATTTTTTAGGAATTTTTATTTCTCTTAATGATTCTCCCTTTTTATCTAAAACAAATACTTCTACATCTTTTTCTAACAAATCATCAATTACTTTTTCCAATGATTTTTTTTCAATAAAACATCCAGGTAGAACTTCAGTTTTTTCTCCAGACTTGCATTTGTAAAGTAATTTCTTTATTATTTTTGCCACATCTTTTTTTGAAATGGGGGTATCTTCTCTCACGTTTATTTCTATGTGTTTTGGAGGATCTGGCATTCCATATAAGACAAAATGAAAGGTTACATCTTTTCTAAAATCATTTGATAAATATATTGCTTGAATAAAGGAATGAATCGCTATGTCAATTCTTCCTGCTTTCATGAGGTTTCCTTGGGACAATGCTTTTCCAGAAGTTGTTCCGTCCTTTGAAAAATATATGAAGTGTTTCATATAACTAAAATATTGTAAACCTTTTTATAATTTGTTTAATATTTAATAGAATGGTTAGAAAAAAAATTGCAAGTGTGTTCGGATGGATTGGAATGATCCTAATATTGGGAGCATATTTTTTAGTTAGTTATAATTTTGTTGAAGGTGAAGGAATTATATACCAATTGATAAATTTGATTGGCGCAGGAGGGTTGTTTTACAATGCATATTTTAGTAAATCTAAACCGTTAATGGCCTTACAACTTTCTTGGGCAATTATTGCAATTATTGCAATTGTAAAGATTTGGATTTAAAATTATCTTCTTCCACCACTTCTTTTTGAAGAACTTGAATTTGAACTTCTTGAAGAAGAACCAGATGAACGAGTTGTTCCAGATGAACTTGAACTCCCTCTTGAACTTCCAGATCCAACAGTTGTTCCACTTGAACGTGTTCTTGTTGATTCCCTGGTTGTTGTTGGAGTTGAACGTGTTCTTGTATTTGGAACATATGTATTTCTTGTTTGCCTTGTAGATCTTGTTTGAGGGCGATAATCATTATTTGATCTTTCTCGAGTATTTGGTCTCTCGTACCGTTTAGTTTCATTTCTTGAATTTGTTCTTTGTTTCCTAATGATATTTGAATTTCTTTCATCATTTCTTATTATTCTGGTATTTTGTCTAATTTCATTTTGATTTGAAACAACTGTTGAAAGAGTTCTCCTTCTGTAAGGTAAAGATTTTCTAGATTCTTTTTCATTTTCAAAATACCAAATATTTACTTTATTTGGATTCCAAGGTTGTCTCCATGAAGGGTAATTCCAAGTTGTATATCTCCAGTTATTATGCCAATGATTGTTCCAATATAAATCCCAATAAATAAAATCCAGATTTGTTGAAAAATAATATCCAAATTCTAATTTATCTGAGACTCCATTGTTATTTGTATCATCAAAAAAATCATATCTCCAAGGATTTAAATCAAAAGCATTTACAATTCCGTCTCCATCCCAATCCCATCCTCCAGAGGAAGAATAAGGAGAATACATAAAATAATTTTCCCAATATAGATTTGCATCTGCACCATTTCTAACTGCATAATTTAAATCTTGTATTGTTTCAATTTCGATTGTATCTGTTGGAACTTGTTCTTTTATTGAATCTAAATAAGAAATTTCTGTTCTTGGTTTATCATCTTTTGGAGAATAATATAAATCATCTTCTGCAAATTCTTTATTTAAGGAACAAGAAGCTAAAACTGCTAAAGCTGGCAATGCCAAATATTTGAAGAAATTCTTTTTTGCTTTGTAAAATATGTTTTTTGCCATTATTTCTTAAAAATATTAAGAGAACATAATATAAAAATAGTTATTGTAATTTTAGGATAACATTATTGGTGAAAATAAACTGGAATGTTACCTGAATTCGTTTGAAAATAATTTCCAGAGGAAATATAATTAATTTTTCTTTTTGGAATTTTATTTAAAGATAAATATTTTTCAAAAGAAAATTCATTTTTGAAAGATTTGTCCACTAAGAAATGTGCTTTTAGATTTTTTCCAATTTTTCTGAAAATTAAATTTTCTTCGCCAAAAAGATTTGATAGTTTAGCTAAATAAGAAATATCTTTTCTACACGGCTTATTTAGGGAAATTGTGTTTTTGCAATCTTCAGAATTTTTTTCTAACTTGGATTTGATGTTCTGGTAAACCGTTTCTTTTCCCATAAAACCAATAAGAAAAGATATTTTATAAAATTAATTCAAGGGCTGCAAAGTAAATTCGGATCTTGCAAATAAGTTTTCTTCTTTTATCACTCTAAAAATTCCTACAAAAGTCCCTTCTGAAAAAGCAATTATTTTTTCTCCTATTTTGTAATCCAAGAATTTTTTATCTTGAACTTCATCATCATGGATTGGGCTTCCGTGAAAAATTGCTTTAACTGATTTCTTTTTTATTTCGATTGAGGGGAAAAGTTTGGTGATTATTTCTCCAGGCATAATTATTTCTCTTAAAAGTTTTTCATTTCCCTTATTATATTCTTCAACTGCTTTTTCAAAATCATAAAGTGAAACAACTGGATAATTTTTATCCTCCTCTGAAAATATCCCTGCTTGAACTCTTCTTAATTCTAACATATGTGCTCCAATTTTTAGATAGTCTCCCAAATCTGTGCATAATTTCCTTATGTATGTTCCTCCTTCACATTTTACTTTGAATAAAACATTATTCCCAACTTTTTCCAACAAATCAAATTCATAAATTGTTCTTGGTCTTTCTTGCCTTTTTACCCTAGACTTTACTGGTGGCAACTGAATTATTTCTCCCAAAAATTTTTCTTTTATTGCTTCTTTTATTTTTTCTAATTCTATTTCTCCATGCATTTGCATTATTCCTACATATGTTTTATCCTCTCCCAAAAAATATCCTGCAAGTTTACATGCCCTATTGATGGCCACTGGAAGAACGCCAGTTACTTTTGGGTCTAGTGTCCCAAAGTGAGAAGTTTTTCTTGCTTGGAGTTTCTTTTTTACAAATTCTGAAACATTAAAAGAAGTTGGACCAGAAGACTTATCTATATTTATTATTCCGAATTCTAAAAGCTCTTTTATTGTTTTATTTTCTTTTATTTTTTCTGTATTTATTTGCATGATAAAAAAGAGAGGATGAAGTTTATAAAAGTAAAGCTCTTTGATATTCTATGAGTGGCATTCCTTTAGTAGATGAGAATAATAATTTATTGGGATTTATGGATAAAATGAAAGTTCATGAAAAAGGATTATTGCATCGTGCTTTCTCTTTGTTTGTTTTTGATAATAAAAATAGGTTATATTTGCAAAAAAGAGCAGATACAAAATATCATTGTCCCAACCTTTGGTCAAATACTGCTTGTAGCCACCCCGAAACAAATATTATTGAAAATAGGGAAATTGCAAATTCTTTGTATAGGGAAGTTGGAATGAATTGCGGGAAAATTATTCATTTATATGATTTCATTTACAAGAAAGAATTCGCAAATGGTTTAACCGAACATGAGTTGGATAGTGTTTACTTTAGTTTTTCTAATGAAAAACCCAACATGAATCCCTTGGAAGTTTCAATGGTTCAACAAATTACTTTGAAAAAACTTCATGAAGATGTTTTAGAAAAGCCAGATAATTACACTTTTTGGTTTAAAGAAATAATAAAAGATGAAAGGTTCAAGAAAGGGTTGGGGAAGTTTGGTTTATTGTGAATTTGCTGGATAGATTCAGAATTGATAATTTAATTATCCGTTTTCGCTGGAGGGCATAAAAAGTTGGAGCATTTTTAAAAAATTTACTAGAATTTATTGAAAACTAAACCATCTCAACTTCACATTCTTCTCTTTCGTAAGTGGGATATTCTTCTATTCTGAATATTTCAAATTTATCTTTTAGTTTGTTTACTAATTTTGGATTCAGGATTATCCTTTTTTTCTTTTTGTCATGGTAAACTTTTTTTTGTGGTAAACTCATGAAGAAATTTTTTGTATAAGGCATTGCAAAATATATTATTGTTCCATCTTCTGTTTTTTTAGAAAATTTTGGAGTTTCATAATTTTTTAACCTATTTTTATATTGATGCCAATTTTTTAATTCTGCTGTACATAAATGAATATTAATTTTTGGAGCAAATTTATGTATTTCCCTTATTAAGTATTTCCCGGCATCAATTGATGTTGAAATCGTATAACCATCTTTATTCATTTTATATTTTTTCATCATTCTTCTTTCTGAGATTTCACCTGATTCTAATTCATTTAAATTTAGAAATGAAATATCCGGCTTAGCTTGTTTTATGAATTCTAAAATTTTATCTATTTTATCTGGGAAACAAGGAATCTCAATTCCAATATTTTTCTTTTTCCAAAATTCTTTTGCAAGCTTAATTTTTTTTATTTCTTGTTTTGTTGGTTTATCAAAATCTGGATGGAATCTTATTTCATCAATAACTTTTGATAATTTTTCTAATTTTGATTTTGTTACAAGTTTTGTAGATGCATAAATATGAATATGAAATTTTTTTCCAAAATGATCTTTTAATTTTTTTGCCAATTTAATTGTTCTATTTAATTTTAGCAAAGGATCTCCTCCTGTTAGTGAACAACCTTTGGCACCAGAAATTTTTACTTCTTCTATTATTTCATTATAAGCTGTTTCATTTGTGATTTTTCTTTCGTTCGCATAAATTTTATCTATCGATTTACGCATTTTAGAAAGTGGACAGAATTCACATCCTCTTGAACATAAGCCTGTAACAAACAAGACCATCTTTTGGCCTTTAACACATAGTTCACAACCCCTTACAGGTTTTCCCTCTAAATATGAAGCGTATTTTGTTTTTTTCATATTTGAAAATAGAAAAATGGATATTTAAGTTAGTTGATTTGTAGAATCTTCTTTTTCTTTTACTACAAATTTTTTTATAGAAATTGATTTTATTCCATTGCATTTAGAATCATACACTTTTTTTGATAACAAATTTATGGGAGTATTTTCTGGGCTTTCTAAAACCAAATCTTTTATTGAATAAACTTTTTTTGATCTTTTTTTAATTGAACTTATTGCTTTTGATACATGTGAGCCATTATAGCATCCACCAATAAAGACTTCTTTGTTATAGAAAAGGTATAATGCATTATTAATTGGTTTTGTTTCTCCCTTATTAGTCAGAATGATATTGTTGAATAAATGAAATCCGCCATCTTCCACCTTTCCTTCTACTAATTTGCTTGAATATGAAGCATAGCTTATTGAATCTTCTAATAGAACTACTGAATATTTTGGCAATCTTTTTGTTAAAATTTTTTCAACATTTGAGAAATACCTATTTATTTCTGGAGCTTTTCTTTTTTTGATATCGGGGTTTAATTCAAAAAATTTGAAAGGATAAACCAAAACTATCATTTTTTTTGAATCTATTTTTGAAGAATTTTCAAGGGAATGATTATATGCGGTATTTTCTAAATTTTTATAAATTTTTTCTGTTAATTTTCCTTTCTTGATTAATTCTGTATAACAAGAAAAACTTTCTGTCATGCCTAAATTTAACATAAATTGAATAAGATTAAAGGATATAAAAGAATTATGTTGGTTGAGAAACTATTGTCCTCTTGAAGATTTGTTATATTTCTTTTGAGAATTTTTTTGTTCTTTTGGTGATTTCGGTTTTGTTGTATGCTTTTCTTCTTTTGCTTCTTTCTTTTCTTCTTTTTCCATTGATTCTTCTACTGCTTTTTCTTTTTCTTTTTCTTCTTTTTTATCATCTACACCGTCATTATCTTTATCTACTTTTTTTTCCTCTTTTGCTGCTTTCACTTGATCTTTGGCTTTTTCCATCATTGATTTTTGACTTTCTTTCTTTTTCTCGAAAGCTTCTTTTCCTTCTCTTTCTCTTTTCTCTTCTCTTAATTTTTTGAAATTAATTTTTTTTGGAAGATCCATTGAATAAACTCTTATGATTTCCCCTTCCCTAATTGCTTTAATTTTTACTTTATGTAATGGTTTTTTTATTCCTCTTTCCCATAATTGTTCATTTAGAAATCTATCAATTTTAATTTTCTTTAAATCCTTGTCTCTCACTTGCATATGCCTTACCAAAAATTCTTTTACAGTTTTTACTGCTTTTGGAGTTTTTTTGTATCTTGGAACAGGCCTACATTTTTCTCTTAATGGAATAACATATTCTCTTTCAATTTTATTTGATTTTGTTTCTGCCATTTTATCCAAAGTGTGATTTTCTCATTTTTCTTGGTTTAATATGTAATTTAGTCCTTCTCCAAGATCTTCTATTATGAGTTATTGCTGAAGGATGTACTCTTTTACCAACGCCATATTTTTTTAATACAGCCCAAACAGGAGCCCACTTAGTTTGTCTTCCTTTTTTAGTAAGCTTCTCTTTTTTTCCTTTGTATTTAATTCCCATTTTACTTTATTGATTCTAAAAGCTCCTTTCCTTTTTCTGTTAATTTTCTTCCAGGTTTTTTTCCTTTAACTCCTTTAATTTCTTTAGCCATCTCTGTTAGTCCTGCTTTATCTGCTTGTTGCAAAATAGTTCTAATTATTTTTCCAGAGGCTCTCTTGAATTTTTCTGGTTTTGCCCCCCTACTTTTCTTTGCCCCATATTTTGTTCTTAATTTGCTAACTCCAAGAATCTTTTTTTTGTAAATTTGTCTTAGAATACTTGCAGATCTTTTATACCAAAAATCTTCTTCATCTGTTGGCCTAGATTTTGCTACACTAGTTTTTACAAACCTTGACCATTCTGGTTGTTCAAATTCAGGGAATTTTTTTAAAGCTTCTGCTAATTTTTTATTATATTCTTGGGCATCTAATTCATATACGCTTGTCATTTTGTTTCAGCTTTCCTTTCGGAAATAGATCGGCTCTTGGCCGTTTACTTGTAATTAATGGGCTTGTTGGGTTTATAAAAGTTTGGTTACCTTTTTTGGATTGTATGCCCGCATTTTGAACATTTCCATTTTTCAAAAACGTCTTCTTTATAAGAAAAAGGTAACAAATATCCTTCTTGACATTCTGGACATTCTGGAAATATGCATGATTCATTTAATTCTTTCATTCTCTTGGTTTTCTCCATTTCTTTAGAACTATTGTAAATCCAATAACTTTTGCAGTGTAATAAACTCCAAGTTTATCTAAAAGTTCTTTTGAATATTTCTTCACATCTTCTTTTGATTCTCTTGCTGATGGAAGAACTGAAACTTTTACAGTTCTAACTCTATCAAAGTAAGTTTTCAACGTAGATATAAAATTATCCGTTATTCCGTTTTTTCCTAATTGTATTTCCCTTATCATATCATGAAAAAGTGTAGTAAGTTTATAGGTTTAACTGAATTAAATCAAATAACCTTCTTCTTTTAATCTTCCTTTCTGCACAGGGTTTGAATTAAAGTTAATTATATCATTTTTCTTTACTTTGATTGTGTTTGCATTTTTTACGCCAAATGTCCCTATTTTCATTTGTTTTGTTTTGTAAATGTCTTTTCCTTGGAATTTATGGACTACTATGTCACCCGGATTTTGTTTCCAGTTTCGAGAATATCTTGAAGCTACTATTGCTGCTTCTTTAAGGTCGCCATGCTTTGGAATTCCTTTGATTAAAACAAATGGGCTCCCAGGAGCTTTTGTATGAAAAACATATTCTTCTGGTTTTGCTTCTGAAATTAGTTCTTCATTATTTTGATCATTTCTTCCTGCAAAGAAAATTGTGCCCTGTTTTGATAAATGTGTACGGAATCTCATATATAATTGAAGATAATTAAAATTATAAATGTAGCGGGGAATATCTTTGTATGAAATTAAAGAAAATTGTTCAAGGATATCAATTATCTGAAAAATTTTGTGAATTCATGGAAGATTTTGAAAAGAAACAAACAATGTATGGGGAACTTGGAAAAAACTCTAAATATTTTGACTGGGAAAATTTAACTCAATATATGATGCAAAATCACAAACCAGAAATGATTGTTGGTTCTTTTGGATACCTTTTTAGACATCCAATAAAGATGTTTAATTCACAAAAATATTACAATGAAAGCTTTGGTAAGCCTTGTGAGATTAAGAATTGATTATTTGTTTTTCTTAACTTTCTTTTTACTATATGATTTCTTTTTGACAGCTTTTTTCTTAGTAGCTTTTTTCTTCACTGCCTCTTTTGCTTTTTTGAAAGCTAATCTATCTGTTATCCAGTCATTAACTATTTTCAAACAGTCTTTTTGATTTTGATAAGTTATCATTTTCATGGCAGTATTATAATCAACCCACCTTGCTGAAGTATGTTCTTTTCTATCAATTTTTATTTTCCCTTTTTTTACTTCTACTGAATATAAATAATATGTTTGTCCAATCATTCCAGGCCTATCTGGCAATTCTTTGGGGTATAGAAATTTTCCTTTGTATTTATGACTAGTAACTTTAATTATATCTAAACCTGTTTCTTCCTTAACTTCTCTTCTCGCTGCCTCTTTTTTTGATTCGCCTTTTTCTAAACCGGCTTTCGGAAATTCCCAACCTTTCCAATGTAAATTCCTTTTTTGTATTATATATTCTGGTTTTCCAGATTCCAAAGAATAAGTAACCATAAAAATTCCTTTTCTAAATTTTTTTCTCAATATCATTTTCCCTCGATAAACTAATAAAAACTAATAAGGATTAAAAAGCTTTGGATTAATTTTTCTTTTCTCGCCCTAATTTTGTTAAAATTAATATTCCAAGAACACATATCAATGTTACAGCTATTGCAGAAATTAACTTTCCTTGTACAGGACTTTTATTTGTTAATGTATCCACAAATTCTGTGATTACATCTTTCCAAACTAAAGCAATAAGAAAACCAAATGCAGCAACTAT
>CAYSCL010000028.1:0-9359 GCA_964429545.1 Candidatus Woesearchaeota archaeon | reverse complement strand
TTGATGAAATAATTTTATTTTTTATTTTTGCTCCAAGGGAGTACCCTTTGGGCATTTTTTATTTTTTATTTTGAATATGTTCGTGTGCAGGAATAAATAATATTTTTTCTTGAATGTTTGGTATTAAAAGATGTAAAATATTATTATGGGATTTTTTAAAAGAAAAAATAGGAAGAAAGTTTTAGAAAAAAAGAAGGTTAAATTAGATTTGAAAAATTGTTCAGAAAAACTTTCTAGATTGAAAAAGGAAAAAGAGGAGATTGATTCGGAAAAAGAAGATATTTATTTCAAGTATTTGGAGATAAATGAAAAAATAGATTCTTTTCGTAAATTGTTAAAAAAGTTGAAACAATCCAAAAAGAAAATGTATAAAGAAAAACAGAGATTAAAAAATTATTCAAGTAAATTAGATAAAAAGATTGAGAAAGAAGAATCTGCAATGAAATGTATTGAAGCTAAATTGAAACTTAAATATTAATTTTGAATATGTTCGTGTGCATGAATAAATATTATTTTTACTGGTTTTTTATATGAGAATATGGTTTTTATTTTTTATATTGTTTTTTGGTTTTAGTTTTGTAGCTTCTGCTAGTCCTTTGGCGAATTTTTCAGGTAATTTTACTGAGGGATTTGAAACTGGGATTTTCACTACTAATGGTTGGGGTAGTTCTGGAGGAACAAATGGTAATTGGGTTGTTTCAACTACAAATCCAAGAACTGGAACCTATCATGCTCAAGGAAGCAATACTGATGCAGAATCTGTTCTTATTACAAATATCAGTACAGTTGGTTATCAGAATATTAATTTTAATTTTTGGTATGAAACAGTTGGAATTGATGCAGGAGAATATATTAGAGTTGATTGGTATAATGGAACTGATTGGATAAATGTTTTGGATATAACAGATGCGGCCGTTACTTATTCTTTCGCAAATTTTTCTTTACCTGATTCAGCTGAAAATAATAGTGATTTTGCGATAAGATTTAAGTGCTTGAACAGTGTTTTTTTTGAATATTGCAGGGTTGACGATATTCAAATTTTAGGAGAAGAAGCACTTGGAATAGATTTGTTGGATATATATTTATTGAATCAAGATGGAAATAGATTGTCTGCATTGAATAACACTGCAGCTGAAACTTCTGATGTTATGATTATGAATCTTTCTGTTAATCATGTTGATACAATTGATACTTGGTATTTGAACTATTCTGCCAATGGGACCAATGGTTGTGCTTTGGGCAACAAGCAATCTTCATATTGTTATTCATATCCTGAATGGATACAATTTATTAATGGTACTGAAACTGAAACTTTTGATGCTCTAAAAGAATCTTTTTCTGATTATATTCATTCTTTTTTATCTGGAAGTGAATCGTCTAATTTTTCCTTTATTATTGATGAGCATTATAATCCTAATGTGTTTAAATGGTATGGAGTTGATTATAATTTTTCTGATGAGAAATGGCTGAATGATAGTGAGTTTAGAATTGGATCTAATGGCTTGATAAAAGTGGAAATTAATTCTTCAATTATTCCGATGGATATGGATTTTGCAAGGATTGATTTGAGAGTTTCATATAATGGGACTCCTGAAAAATTAGAAATGCATGTTTGTAATAGTAGTTTGACAAATCAAGATCCACATTTTTATGCTGGATGTAATTTGATTGGAGAAAGTTCATATAGTGAGTTATATGAGAATGGAACGAAATTTAAAGCATATTTTACAAAGAATTCAATAGATGAAATTGGAGATTTGAAATATGTGATTTTGCATTCTGAAAGTGTTAATTTCCAAGATTATTATTATATTAAAACATATGCATTTAACAATGAAAATTCTTCAAATCATTGGGAATATTCAAATGATTTGGGTTCGACTTGGAATAAGTCAGATTTGATGTATGATACCCAGTTGAATATTAATTGGTTTTATGCAAATTCCGATTCAAATAAAACTGCTTTTGTTTATCGTTTCTTTGCTAACACTACCTCTGGATATGAAAAGTATTTGGAAGGGAATTTAACATGGGAGATTAGTGCAGTAAATAATTATCCTCCTTTGGTTGTGATATCTAATCCGAATCCTTTAACTTATATAAATCAGCCATATAATGTTACTTTTTCAATTAGCGATACTAATGATGATGATTTGAATATTACTTTGGCATTGTATAAAAATGGAAGTTTGAATAAAACTTTGTTTAATGGAATAGATAAAGATTTAGAAATTTATTATTGGAATGAAACGGTTTCTGATAATGAATATCAATTAGTTTTAGAAGTTTGTGAGGTTAATACAACTGAATTATATTGCAGGAATAATACTAGAAATATAACGGTAGATAATACTTTACCTGTAATAAATTCTGTTTATCCTATGGCAGGTTCTGATTTTGATGACATCCCTTTTTTGAATTTATCTGCAAACATTAGTGAGTTGAATTTAGATTTTGTTTATGTCAATGTTACCTATCCTAATTCTTCCATTGTTAGATTTAATATGACTAATTTTTCTTTGGGGGAATATAATGCAAGTATTGAATTAAATGGTGCTGGAAATTATTCTCTTGATTTTTTTTCAGAAGATTTGGCAGGAAATGTTGTCACGGCTAGTTCTAACTTTAGTCTTTCTGATACCCGAGCTCCAAGTGTTGAAGTTTTATATCCTCTTGGTCAAAATTTTTCTTCTAGAGATGATATTGAATTTGTTTTGAATCTTTCTGATTTTTCAGAGATAGAAGAAATATTTGCAAATTTAACTTATCCAAATTCCACTATTGAATCTATTAGTGATTTTTCTGATTGTTTAGGTTCAGATAGTTTTAGTGAGAATACTATTGGAAGTCAATGGGATGATGTTTCGGAATCTATCTCTTCAGGGCAAAATTGCACAATGAATATAAATGGAACAAGTGAAGGTAAAATGTATGTTTTGATTAATGGCAGCGGTTTTAATGGAATAACTTATTGTGGGTTTAATAGTTTTAATAGAATTTATGGGGATTTTGATATGAGTCTTAAATTTAATGCTACTGTTTTGCAAGAAGATTCTTTGTTTGTTTTTAGATCTAGCAATATAGAAACTTTTTCTCCAACAGGTGAAAGGGTTTATTTACTTCTTTCTAAATCTGGATCAAATATTGTTTATAGGTTAGGTTACCCCCATAATGGAACAATTAATGAGACTACAATCGTAGTTAATGAAACTTTTGGTGATTTTAGGATTAAGAAAATAAATTCTACAACTTCTCCAGTTTTTAATTTATTTTATTTGAATGGTTCTTCCTGGATTAATCCTCTTGGAAATATTTTTCTTAATGATTCTAAACAAACACAATATGTTCAGATGTATACTGTTAGTTCTTCCCCAGGATATGGCAGCATAGAAGTCTTTATTGATGATTTTGAAATTAGTGAACATAATCATCAAATATATAATGCGGGACCTTATTCAACTGAGGGAGTGTATAATGTCAGTTTTTTTGTTAATGATTCTTCTGGAAATATCAATAATACTGAAAAAACTAATTTTTCTATTTTTATTATAAATCATGCTCCTTCGAGACCTTTTATTTTTGAACCCGATTCAGGGAGTTATTATTCTGGTGTAATTAATATTGATTGGCTAGAAGTTGTCGATGAGGAAAATGATACTTTACAATATAATCTGAGTTTATTAAATCCAAATGATTCTTTTAATTCAACAATTGTTTCTAACTATGGTAATAATTCAATTACTAACTATTTTTGGAATTCTAGTTTGGTTAGCGATGGAGAGTATAATATTGAAATTAAAGTTTTTGAGAATGACACGGTTGAAAAATATTCTTCTACCGATACTATGGGGGGAACTTTCTTTATTGATAATACAGGTCCTTCTATAGAAATTATTTCTTCTTATTATAGCGGGGGAAAAATTTATTTTAATGTTAATTCTTCTGATTTAAACTTTGATAATGTAACTGTTTTTCTTTATTCTGGTTCTAGTTTGTTTGGAACTATGAACAGTAGTTTGGAAGATTATTCTAGTTCTTTTTCTGTTGGGAATGGAAATTATTATTTGAATGCAACTGCTTATGATTTGGCTGGAAATTCTGTGAATTCAGAAAGATATAATTTTATTGTTTTACAAACAATTTCAGGGAGTTCTTCTTCGGGAGGGTCTACCGGTTTTAATCCAATATATTTGGGGAATTTGACCAAAAAAACAAATAAAGAAGCGCACAAAGGACAAAAGATTTATTTTTCTGTAAAAAATGTTTCTCATGTTTTTGAAGTTTTAAATTTGAGTGATGATTCTGTTTTTGTTTCTGTATTTAGCAATCATTTTCAAAAAAGAATTTTTGTTGGAGAGGTTTGGAAATTAGATTTTGATAATGATTCTGTTTATGATCTAAAAATACAATTGGATTCAATATTATCTAACCGTGCTAGTTTTTCTTTTGAGAATCTAAGCGAATTTAAAATCCCAGATGATTTTTTTCTTACAATGATTCTAGAAGAATATAATCTCGGGAAATCTAATGAATTAATTGTTTATTTAGAATGTAAAAATTCAGTTGAAAGATTGCCCCCCATAGATTTGCTTTTTGAAATATTTAATAATAATGAGGAAAGAATTTATTCAAAAGATAAAGATATTAATTGTAATTTTTCTGAAAATCAAACTTATTTTTTTCCAGAATTGAACATGGCTCCAGGTGATTATATTTTAGTTTTGAGTTATTTTGATTCTAAAGAACAAATAAAAATTATTCAAAATTTTCAGATTACTGAACTTGATTCAATTGGGATAACAGGAAGAATTATTGGGGGTGCTAAAAATAATTTTTCTTTTTTTGTAATTGGAATTATTCTAGCTTTATTTTTATCTTTTTTTATTCTGAAATATATTCGATGGAGGAAATCAGGCAAAAAAAGAGAAGTTTTGAAAAAAATTGGTGGCTTGAGTTTTGAAGAAATAAGAAAAGAGTTTAAAGAAGCAAATAAAATCTAATTGATTTTACAAATAGTTTTTCTTGTTAGATAATTTATGGATATAATTAATATTGCTCCTGAAATAATTTGTATTTCTAATCCTTTTAGTGGAAAACTTCCAAGAGTTAGTGTTGTTCCAAATAATCCTATAAATGCTGGGAACAAACCAATGAAACATCCTGGACAGGCTCCACCTAGGAGTGTTCCAAATATTGCAATTATTGAAATGGAACTTCCTGTTTTTGAAACTTTTTTTAGATCTTTTAATTTTCCTATTACAAGAATAATGGTTAAAGATACAAGGAAGGGAATGATTATTAAATTTATTAGTGCAAAACTTATTGCAAAAAAGAATTTGAAACTTGCAAATAATTTTGGAACAGTTATGTAAGTTTTATTCAAAATAGAATTTAAAATTATGTATCCTATGTAAATTGAAATGAATTTAATTTTGTTTTTTGTTATAGTTTCTTTTATAACACTTAATTTGTAATTCATTTTAAATAAAATAAAAAATAAAAATAAAAAGTTTGTTTAAAGATATGAATCAATCTTTTGTTTGAATACACTAAATGGTTGTGCACCTGAAATCATTTCACCTTCGATAAAGAAAGCTGGTGTTCCTCTTACTCCTGCTTTTTGACCATCAGATAAGTCTTGTTTAACTTCTCTAGACATTTCTCCTGAATCAAGACAATTGTTAAATTGTTCTTCATTTAATCCGATTTCTATTGCATATTCTTTAAATGAATCTACTCCTCCTGTGACTCCTTTTTCAAAAAGTTTGTCATGCATGTCATAGTATTGATCTTGTTCTCCTGCACATTCTGCGGCTTCTGCTGCTTTTTGTGCGTTTTTGTGGAAATTTAATGGAAAATCCCTATATACAAAATTAACTTTTCCTGTATCAATATATTCTGATTTTATTTGATTAAATGTTTCAGAATAAAATTTAGCACAATAAGGACATTCATAATCAGAAAATTCTACTATTGTTATTGGAGCATTTTTGTCTCCTTTGATTGCATCATCATCTATTAGTGATTTCATGTTAATCCCATTCAATTCTTTTTCAGGTTCTGCATTTTGTTTAATTTCTTCATTTTTTGAAGCTGTTCCAAAGCCACCTGTGAAAATAGAAATTAATAAAGCAAGAGCTAAGATAACAATAATACTTTTATGAATAGATTCTTTTTTTATTTTAACTGTTTTTTCTGTCATTTTTCGCCTCCCTTATAATTATTTATCGTATGAATTTGTTTTCATATATAAAGCTTATGAAGATGTGCATTTATTATTCTTTTAATAGAAGTTTGGTTATTATAATTAGTTTGGAGTAATTAGTTATATATCAATTTCCAAAACAATTGGTGCATGGTCAGATCCTTTGATTTCAGTTAAAATATCTGCGTGTTTTATTTTTTCTTTTAATGAGTCGTTAACGCAAAAGTAATCTATACGCCAACCGATATTTCTTTCTCTTGCTTTAAACATGTAAGACCACCAAGAATATTTTATTTCTTCTGGGTTTAGATGCCTAAAGGAATCAACAAAACCTGCATCTAAAATATTATCAAAGCCTTCTCTTTCTTTATCTGTAAATCCTGCGTTTCCAGGTTTTGTTTTTGTAGTTTTATTTGTGTGGGGATTTTTTAGATCCATCTCTGTATGTGCAACATTTAAATCTCCACAAAAAATTACTGGTTTAGGTAAGTTTTTCACATGTTCTAAAAATTGTTGATCCCATTCATTATATCTAAAATTTAATCTTTTTAGTTCTCTTTTTGAATTAGGGGTATAAACAGTCACAAGATAATAATCATCAAACTCTAAAGTTATTACTCTCCCTTCTTCATCTAATAATCCAATTCCATAAGTGACTGTTAAAGGTTTTATTTTTGAAAATACAGCAACACCTGAATATCCTTTACGTTCTGCTGAATTCCAATAATGGTGAGGGTATTCTTCTAATTCTAAATCTACTTGTTCTGGATGTGCTTTTGTTTCTTGAATACAGATTATATCTGGATTATGTTCTCTAATTGATTCTAAAAAACCTTTATTTAATGCTGCTCTTATTCCATTCACGTTCCAAGATATGAGTTTCATAATCAAAAAAAGTTTTTTGGGTTTAAAGGGTTTTGGAATATATTCGTACAATTTTAATTAAATAATATTTAGTATTTGTAATTATGAGAAAAAGAATGTTTCTTTGGATTTTTTTGGGAGTTTTGGTAATTTTATTTGCTATACTTTTGTTATTGCCTTCTGAAAATCAATTAACTCAAACTGGGGAAGTTGTGAGTCTTTTGGAATATGACGATTATGTTGACATTTCTCCTCAAGAGGCAAAAATTTTAATTGATAATAATCCTAGTTTAGTTGTTATTGATGTTTCAAGTGCTTACTCAAATGGACACCTTCCTGGCGCAATTAATTATTATGTTGGGGACGGCTCATTGGATGAAGCAATTCCTACACTTGACTCGGAATTACCTTATTTGGTTTATTGTCATTTTGATAGTGCTTCAATTTCTGGAGCCCAAAAATTAGTTGATGCTGGTTTTAAGAAAGTTTATCGTTTGGAAGGAAATTATCGTGCATGGGTTGATGCTGGTTATGAAATAGAATATTGAAAATAATTTTAGAATATATTCGTGCTCTTTTATATTAGGGAGTTTTACTTATTTTTTTTGTTTATGGAAGGAGAAAAAATTTTGTTTAAAATGATATTTTATAATAAAAAATCTAGCGTTAGGAAAATAAATCCTTTTCTTATTTTTACATTTTTTTTGTTTATTTTTTCAGTTGGAATGTTTGCCGCATTGGATTCCAATTTTTCTTTTAATGGAAGTTTGCCTAATACAAGTTTGGAAAACGTTTCACCCATTTTTAATAATTCTATTAATGGTTCTTTTGAAAGCGATTTAATTGAAGAAGATTTTAATTTGATTATTTGGGATGCAAAGAACAAAATAGTTGATGCAGATATAGAAATTTTTGGAGGCAATAAAATTGGAAGTGAAAAATCTCTTTCTTCTAATTCTGTAAAAAATATTTTAGTAAAACCAAAAAATTCTTCTATAAAGAAAATTTCTTTTGAAAATATAAATATTCCTGGTTCTCCTGAAGATTTTATAAAAATTGATTATCCTGATGTTCGAAATTTCCCTCAATTTTTAGATATTTATGCAATAGATCCATCTAATTTTGATTTTTTGGAAGCTAATGTTACTGCGGTTCCTTTAGGTAATAATTTAATGAAATGTGGGTCCTGGGATTTTGAAAATAGAGAGTGTTTGCCTATTTGTGATTTTGATGAAACTAAAAATGATATTGTTTGTAATTCTGGTTGGAATAAAATTATGGACGTTGAAATTGGTTCAGAATATAGTTTTATTTTGACTCCAAAAGATCCGGCTTTTGCAAGTTATAATTCTAGTTATGGTGCCCCAAGTTGCAATAATTATTCTTCTCCGTGTATTGCTGACTCTTCTGATTTACAATGTGCTGGAAATCAAGCTAGTCCTGGTCCTGAACCAAATCAACCAAACACTATTGATTCCTGTATTGATAGCGGTACTTTGGGAACTTGCCATAGTGATGAATCTGTTGAGAATATAACTGTGACAAGTTTAAATGGGAGTATATTTAATGTAGGCGATACAATTGTTGTTACTGCTTATTTTTATTGTTATGATGGTTCAAGTGATAGATTGGGAGTTTATTATACTGGTTCGACATCTTTAATTAATTGGGTATCTAAATCTTCTGGAACAGATATTTGCCCTGGTGCAGGTTATTATGTTAAAAATTTCACTTTTGTTTTAGATAATGTTGTTGGAAATCATGCAGTTAGAGTAATAAATAGTTATAATAGTAATATTAATAGTGCTTGTCCTGGAAGTTCAACATCTTATACTGATCAAGATGATTTGGTTTTTTTGGTAGCTCCTGCAAATACCGCTCCAAAAATTAATTTGAATTTACCTTCCGATTTGGAAACATTTAATGATGTTCAAAATATTAATTTTAATTTTACTGCCATAGATGATTTTGATTCTACAGTTAATTGTTCTATTTATTTGGATGGTAGTTTGAATTCTTCAAATACTACGGTGTATAATGGAACTCTTACTAATTTTTTAGTTGAAGATATTTCTTATGGCCCACACAATTGGAGTATTAGATGTAGTGATGATCAATTTACAAATAGTTCAGAAATTAGAAATTTTTGGATTAACGACATGGATTCACCAAAATATTTTAATATAAGTAAAAATAGTTCTACAATTAATAATGGGGATTTTGTGAAATTTAACTCAACTTGGACTGATAATGTTTTATTGTCGGGATATATTTTTAGTACAAATGATTC
>CAYSCL010000027.1:4897-9654 GCA_964429545.1 Candidatus Woesearchaeota archaeon | reverse complement strand
ATCTCCCCCAGCAGTATAGTAATTTATTAAAGACAAATCAGTTGCATTTAATTGAAAAAAATCCCCTTTATTACTTCCAAAATAAAGAAATTCTTCAAATAATTTTGCTGGACCCAATCTTCCCCCCCCAACATATTCTTTTTCAAATCTTGAAAAATTTGTAGAATTTATTTTATAATAAAAACCTGCAGCGCCCCCCATGTAGAGAAATCCATTTGAAATAAACATGGTGGAAATAACATCTTTTTGATCTCCAATAACAAAACTATCATGTTCATGTAAGCTATCTGGAGCATGATTTAAAGTTGAACCATTATTATCTGCATTCCCTTTATATTGTAACCATTCTTCTCCCTTAATATTTGAAGGCTCCAAAATTTCAACTACATGCATCCATTCCCCCCCACTATCTTTTTTCCAAAATGCTCTTGTTAAAAAAGAATTTTCAAAATTAATTTTTACATTGTCATTAATACCATCAAAATTTAAAGAATTTCCCAAAACTCCTGAAACATAATTTGCCCCAGATAAAATTCCATCATTATCTAAAACAGAATCATCTAAAACATTATTATTTAATTTCCACCAACCCAATAAAGAATTATCAAAATCAACAAAAGAACTCAAAGAATCGCCTACGGTTACATTTATTGTGACTGCATCTCCTTCAATATTTGCTCCATTAGAAGGGGTTGGAGAATTAAAACTAAACGAAACAGCCCCAACAAAAAACAAACTAAACACTAACAACAAACCAACAAATATTCCCCTCTTTGTCATAAAAGAATTTAGTAATATACGCTTATAAAATTTACTAATCCCAAATCTCCAACATCCACCTTCAAAATCCCAATCCCTAACTCCTAATTTCCCTCTTCTTTCCCCGAATCTTCTTCCCTTTAATCATATACTTCCAAACAAAAAATAACAAAATTCCTAAGACTATAAACAATGTAATATAAACATAAACTCCACTTACCCCTAAAATCTCTTGAGAATTAATTACTTGTCCAGTTCTAAAGCTCTTAACAGAAGACAAAGCGAAAAACAATAAAAGACCAAGCCAAAACACAACGCCCAAAATAAAAACAGGCCTTTTCATCCCCGTTGAAAAATCCTTAACCGGAACTCTAGAAGCATCCTTAATTTTCTTTCCCGCCTTAATTCGTCTCATTAAAATAAAACAAAAACAAATTATATTAATTAAATCAAAAAAATAGGATAAATTATTTAGATATGATTCTTTAAATTAAATAAAACTTCTCAAACTCCCTTAACCTGGCCTCAAAATTCCTAAATATCCGCCCAAAATCTATGATACAAAAAATTCAAAAATTCAAAATATTTCTTCTAAAAAACTTCAATAATTTCTCATCTCTAATATTTTCAAAAATCTTTCTCAAAATCCCAAAGAAATTTTCACAACAACAAAATAATTTTCTTTAATCATTTCAATACTGGCTTAGTTTTTCCTTTTCTTGCAATTGGTTTTGTTTTCATTTCAATATTTTGTAAACTAACATCTCCCCCCCCAAAAAAATCCTGAATTCCTCTTCCAATTTTTGTAATTATAGTTGGAGGTTCATAACTCACTGAACTTTTCAAAACGGGTTTGGTTTTAGAAGTTCTAACAGAAGGTTTTCTTTTTTTAGTATTGGATGCATAATCAGGAATTTCATAAATAAATTCGACATAAGGTGTAGCAATTGTCTCATAAACCGTAGAACTATCATAATTACTAAATAAATTCAAAATGGTTATGTTCATCCAGAAAAAACCTTGGGAACTAAAATCATAATCAAAACTCTCAAATTCATTCATTTCACCCGTATTTATTTCAAAAGCTGAACCAATTGAAATGTTTAAATCTACTTTTTGAGGTTCCGAATAATTATAATCAGAACCAATTGCTAAATCTTCATTTGTATAAATATAATTTGTAGAAATAACAACATATTCATCAAAAAGCAAATATTCTCCTTCATATAATTTACAATAGCCTGAATCATCACAATAGGATGTTTCATTTTTAGGGACAATACATTTACCTGCCAAACAACCTTCAGGGCATTCATACATTTTTCCGCCATGATAAGGAAAGAAATTTGCCATATAAGGGTCACAATAAAAATCATAAGTATAAATCCCAATCCAATCATCTTGACTCCAACCAATAAAATCTGTAGTATTACTGCATCTATCTTCTCTAATCTTCATTTCTCCATCAGTAAACCTAAAATCAAGATGTCCCTCATAATAAAAATCAAGACCATCATCATCAATACAATTTATTTCGCCTTCTTTACAAGCTCCATTTTCACAACCAAAAGGACAATAAATTGTTTGGGAACCATATAATTCCCCATTGGAGACGGGTTCACAATAACCTTCAACTAAATTATAAAAATCTTTACAATAATCTTCATAAACATCTTCAGAATCATTAATAATACCCTTTATAGAATCATTTATGCCTCCATCTGAATCACTACAAACAAGAGGAGTTGGATCCCCCAAACAAGCTCCATTCCCACAACCAAATTCACAATTATAAATTTGGCTAGTGATATTATCCCCAGAACAATAAAATTCTTGTAAAGTATAATTATCTAAACATATATCTTTAGCGACAAAAGTAGCTTTATCCATTAAAACGCCAGAAATGTTTGGATTATTGCCATCCCAATCACTACAATAGAAATTTGCTGGACCTTCATTACAAGTTCCATTATTGCATCCATTCGGACAAGCATACCTAACATAAGAATATTCTCCTTCATTTACACTCGAACAAAGGCCTTCAATTATATTTTCGCTAGATTCACAGTAATCTATTCTTCTAATACCTTCTTTATCTATAACTTCTCCATAATTATAAAAATACCAATTTCCTCCATCAGAATCTGTACATCCTCCCGCCCATTCTAAACAAGCCCCATCTAAGCAACCAGAAGGGCATTCATAGCTTTTAACATTTGTAGAAATCCCTTCACAAAAAGCCTCAATTAATATGTTGCCTTGGCACCTATCTTTTTCAGTTCCCCACCTATCAGTTGCTTCTCCTTTAATAAAATAATTTTCTCCATCATCACTATCATGACAACTCAATGGAATAATTTCTGGAATACATCTATTATCTGCACAAAATTCACTACTACTACAATCACCACAATCTAGTGTTCTACCACAACCATCATCTATTTCACCACATTGGATGTTAATATCAGAGCAAGAAACAGAAGGCATACAAATTTGATCCACTTCTTTCCAATCTTGAAAATAATACTCTTTTATTTCTCCATCAACAACCATGTTTATATAAAAACATCCTTCACAATCATAAATAATAATTTCTTCTATCTGTACAAAAGACTTCCCAAAATTAAAATTATCTGATAAATAATTCAAAATAATTTTATTATTATATGTTGGAGAAACATCTTCGTTAATACAAAAATCTAAACTTTTAGACCAAATATGTCCATTTAAGCTGTTACATTTTCTTTTATTGCTATCGAATAAATCCCCAAGCCAACCAAAAAGTCTAGAAGACAAAGGATCAATTGATTGTGTTTGAATGCTAACGTCTTTAATAGGATTAGTATTAATTATAGATTTTGGTTTTATCTCAGTTCCCCCTACATCTGTTCTCAAAATAACTTTTCTTTTCATCTCTATATTTGCTTCAACGCTATCCGGAGAAATTTCAATTAACTCTAATTCGATATCACTTATAACATCTCCATTCAAATCTATGTCTTTTATCTCGCCTCTCTTCAAAGAAATTTCTTCTTCTATTGAATCTATTTTGACAAAAACCAAATTATCCTCCCTATTTATGCTTTTTAGAGAAATCGAATAATCTTCTTCATCTATTGAAAAATCTATTTCTTGATTATAGGGTAAAGTGACCAAACTAGAAGAACCAACTTCAGATTCTGACAATACTATTTTTGGGAGAATAGATGAAGGTCCCCCAGAAGAAATTCCAGAAGATCCCCCTGAAGAAGTTTCAGAAATAGCTTCCCCAAAAACATAACTTTTTTTAATAGATTCATAAATAAATTTACCAAAAGAATCATATGAATACCAAGAATAGGTATATGTTCCAGGATTTAAATTCACATTAACAGAATAAATATTCCCTTCCGTCTTTGATGCACTATAATTTCTATTATTTATATTCAAATAAATTGTACCATTTGTGTTTTCAACAGTCAAACTAAAAGAAGCAATTCCTGCTTCAGAAAGCGTATTTGAATTATCATTCAAATTTGAAAAAATTACTTCATCTAAATAAAAATCGGTTGCATTTAATTGGTAAAAAGTTGTTCCGCTTCCAAAATAAACATATCCATTTGCAATTGCAGGGGAAGAATATATATTAGAAGAAACAATATAATTATTTACTAATGATAAATCGGTTGCATTTAATTGGTAAAAAGTTGTTCCGCTTCCAAAATAAACATATCCATTTGCAATTGCAGGGGAAGAATATATATTAGAAGAAACAATATAATTATTTACTAATGATAAATCGGTTGCATTTAATTGGTAAAAAGTTGTTCCGCTTCCAAAATAAACATATCCATTTGCAATTGCAATATGAGAGAGAATACTTGGAGGAATATTGAATGAGTTAATTAAAGAAAAATTTCCAAGATTTAATTGGTAAAAAGTTGTTCCGCTTCCAAAATAAACGTATCCATTTGCAATTGCAGGGGAAGAAATAGAAATTTCTTCACCTGGAAAAAAAT
>CAYSCL010000027.1:0-4797 GCA_964429545.1 Candidatus Woesearchaeota archaeon | reverse complement strand
TATCCATTTGCAATTGCAGGGGAAGAAATAGAAATTTCTTCACCTGGAAAAAAATCTAAAAGCTGAGTTATATTTGAAGCATTTAAAATCAAAAGTCCATTATTCAAAAAATAAATTTTTTCTTCAAAACCAATGGGGGAAGGAAAAGAATCTTGAGAAGAGAAAGGCTCAGCCAAAATTTCATATTGATTGTTAACAATAGATAAAGAAGTTGTTCCCCCTCCCCCCGAAGTTAACCTAAAAGTATAAAGGGTTTGATTCAAATTACTTGCATTGGTTTGATATAAAAAAGAACCATCAGAAAAATAAACCGAGTTGCCCAAAACAATTGGGGAAGATATTCCCATGCCATCTGTTTCAAATGAAGAAATAATCTGGCTAATATTACTGGCATTTAATTGATACAAACTATTGCCAATTCCAACATAAACTGCACCATCAGAGATAATAGAAGAAGAAACGACCTCTCCCAGAAAATCCACACTTTCATTAAATAAAGTCCTAATTAAAGGATAATCTCTTCCATCCCAACGATTATTATCTAAAGTTCTCCCCTTCATAGTCCATTCATCCAAACTATCAGAACCAGAATCATCAACAGCTTTACCAGTCAATTGTGGAGAATAATTAAATCCAAATAAAATAGCTGCAACTAATACTAAAACTCCGATTAAATAATACACTTTTCTATCCATTAACAAAAAAACAAAAAAAACTATTTAACACAAGACCCGAATATATTCAATCAAAAATCACTGAGGAACCAAAGCAAAAAAACTATAATTCTTTCCTTTTACAGTTGAAGCCAAATTCTTCACTTCATTAAGTTTAACTTTAGAAATATTTTTTTCAAAATCATAAAATTTAGAAGCATCTCCTTCTATTTCCGAAACCAACAAATTAACCATTTGAGCTTGTGAATCTTCCATAGAAATTTGATAGTTTCCAATTAATTGATCTTTAATTTCATTTAACTCTTTTTCAGTCAAATTTTCAGAAACTTTCTTAAATTCTTCCAAAATTAATTCCTTAACTTTTTTCACTTTTTCTTTTGTAGTTCCAACATAAATAATTGAATAAGAATAATCTTTAGAAATATTTGTATGTCCTTTCACAGCATATGCCAAATTCCTTTTTTCTCTTATTTCAGAAAATAATCTTGAAGACATTCCTCCAGCCATCAAAGAAATCAAAACTTCCGCAGCATAACTCTTCTTATCTTTAGCTAAAGGTGTATGAAAAGCCAAAATAACATTAGCTTGGTCAATTCCTTTTCTCTTCTCAACCTTAGAATTATTTTTTTTAACAATTTTATAACTTTTTTTCTTAGATTTTTTCTTGTCAAAATTATCTTCACAAAATTTGACAAGTTTATTGAAATCATAATTTCCAACGACAGATAATATCATATTTTCTGGAACATAAATATCTCGGAACCTTTTCAAAATTTTTTCTCGATCAATTGAATTCATGCTTTTAACAGTCCCAATCAAATCACTTCCAAAAGGTTCTTTATACAACAAATTTTGAATCCTATCAATAACATAAATCTGAGGGTTATCCTTCCTCATTTTAATTTCCTCAAAAATAACCCGCCTCTCTTTTTCCAATTCTTTTTCTAAAAACAAAGAATTCTTCATTATATCCGAGAGAACATCCAATCCAATATCTGCATGCTTACTAGGGAGTTTACAATAAAAAGCTGTAACTTCTTCACTTGTAAACCCATTAATTTCGCCACCATTTTTTTCTATCTCTTGCGCTATTTCTCGAGAAGTTCTATTCTTAGTTCCTTTGTATAACATATGTTCAATAAAATGACTGATACCTTTTTCCTTCATTGATTCATTGAGCCCGCCAGATCTAACTGCAAAAGCCATACTCACAACAGGAATATTCCTCTTTTCAAAAATCACTGTCAATCCATTCTTTAAAACTTTCCTCTTAAAATTCTTTTTCATAAATACAACAACAAAAGAACAATTATAAATCTAACCTATTTTCAATTAAAATAATAGCCAGTTTGCCAAAAAAATCAATCCAACAGCAACCAAAACTAAAATAGCCCAAGTAAAAAAAATCTCAAGTTTACTTTTTTTCCTTCCCTCTTTAATCTCTTCTACTTCCCTATCTTTTTGACTTAATTCGAATTCAGCTTGTTTTTTTAAAAGCTCTTTCTGTCTAGGAGAAGCACTTTTTGTCTTCTCCAACAAGTCTTTAGTTTCATCCTCGTTATTTTCTTCAGAATATTCATCCTCTTCCATGAATCTATAAAACAAAGAGTAATTAATAAAATTAACTAAATAACACCTGTTCTAAAACCAAATGCATTCCAAAACCATTCAACCAATCTATCCCACAAATTCAATTTTTCCTTCACGCCAAAAACAGCAATTTCTCTAAAAACTTGATTGCTTTCAAATTCATATTTCTTTTTTCCATCAACTTCTACAAAACTACCAGTTAACTTCAACCAATTTCCGTTCTTATCCTTCCCCCTAAATTCTAAATTTTTGAATCCCTTATTTTTCAATTCCCCTTCATCAAAATCATATTCAAAAGCAAACTTTCCAAAATTATCTCCAAGGTTGGATTCAATTAAATAGCCATCAAAAAACTTCAAACTCCTATTATAAATTTTATCCGAAAAATTCAATTCAAATAAATCCAGAGAACCCTCAAAAGTAAAATTCTTAGAATATAAAGCCAAAGTCATATTCCCTTTTTTATCAATCAAAGGGAATTTTTCAGAAACCGCAGAAAAATTTTCAGGCTCATATTTGTAACTTCCTCCTTTCCTATGCCTCCTTCTTCCTAATTGAATGTCGCCAGGGACATTGACCAAATTCTCTTCCAAAATATTTCCGCCAAGTTCACTAGCAAAAGAATAATCTCCAGGATTAGAAGAGCTAACATTATAATAAAAATCAAATTCTTTTCCCTCAACATTCCAAATAATAACATTATAATTAGAATTAGAAACTTCAATTTTTCCGCCTTCAGAAATATCACTTATCTCAAATTCAACAGGAACATATTCACGAAATTCCACATTAGAAATATCCTCAGAAATTGATCCATTTAATTCAATTTTCATCTCCTCCTCTTTCTTAATTTTTTTATTAATTTTCTTTTCAAAATCGACAGACTCAACTAAATAAAAATCAAGATCTTCCGAAAAAACACAATCAAAATAAAAATCATTATTTCCCAAATCAATTTCTTCACTAAAAGAATTAAAATAATCATCAAATCTTTTTTTCAAAATATTTTCCCCAAAACCAACTTCACAATTTTTTAATTTTTCCTTGGCTTTAATATAATAATTAAAATCAAAAATATCAGAAGAAATATTTTTCCATTCAATTGCATAATAACCATCCTCTTCGAAAACTCTACCTCCATTAGAAACATTCAAAACTTCAAACTCTTTTGGAATAAAATCTGTTAGGATATCAACATTTGAATCTTTTGAACCAAAATAATTGATTTTCAAAAGTCCTTCAGAAATATAATCCATACTCTTTTCGAAAGAAACTGACAAATCATCCCTGGCCTCATAAATTTCACGACTCCCACTCTTATATCTTTTACCAATGCCACAATCCACGACAAAATTAATTTCATCTTTGCCAAAATCATCGACACCTAACTGAGAACTTTTTTCCAAATAATCACAACCTCTTTCACAAAGCAAATTCAATTCATTTTCCTCATCAAAATATTTTAAATCGCAATCATCATAAACGTTCAATCCAACATTAAATTCCCCTTCCGAAGAAATTATTAAATCTTTCAAAGGTTCCTTCACTTGAACGACTTCCCTAAACTCCATTCTAGGAAAAATATCGCAATCAGTACAAGAATAATAATTATCATTATCCCAAGAAAGATTCATTTCAACAGGTCCAGCCATAAAACCATTTTCAAAATCCAAAATTTCAGCACGAACAAAAACCCCTTCATCAAAAACAATTCCTTCAACTCTAGAATTTTCAAAAGAATATCGATGTCCTTCTGGACTAACCATTACTTCAAAATAATCATTGACATTATTAACATCATAAACAAAAACATTTTGCCAAGAAGGATTAACTGAAGAATCACTCGCAACAAAAACCTCTCCTCCAATTACCTGTCCACTAACAAGATTAAACAAAAGCAAAATTCCAAATAACAAACCTATCTTCAAGCAATCCTTTTTTACCTTCTCTCTTCCCATTTTCATATTATTTTTTATTTTTAACATTTTAACTTTATTCCTGTGTCCACATACTATCTTGAGTTACTGAAACCTCATAACCTTTTTCAATTTCAATATCAAAACCTTCACCAAATTCAAGCCAACCAGTATACCAGGGGGTGGAAACCCATGTCCTACTCCATCCCTCACTTTCCTGTTCATCCACATTCCAAGAAGTGATAGCGTCCTCTCCCAATAAACTATCAGCCAAATCAGAAGAATCCTCTAAAACAGTTCCAGCATACATACTAATCCAATTTTTATTAAATCTAGTTCCTGTTTCATCATAAACCAAATTCACCTGAACAGCCTCATTAACCAAACCAACACCACTCCAATTAACCTCATTATTCTCGCTTTCATTTAACAAAACCTCATAACCTCTTCCTGCATTAAAATCAAAATCAAAGTTACAAGCAGTTTCTGTACAAGCAAAAGATCCTGGACAACTAAACTCATTACAAGTCACAATGTCCTGAGTAGAAACATTCAAATAACCAATAGAAACAATTCCATTTATTTCTTCTAACGCATCACTTGCACTATTCAAATAA
>CAYSCL010000026.1:5495-10278 GCA_964429545.1 Candidatus Woesearchaeota archaeon | reverse complement strand
AAATCACTCAAAATAAACTCCTGGAAGTCCAGGCCTAGCCTTCTTACTTTTATTCTCCGGGTCATGTTTCTCAGAATCTTTTACAGAATAAATTTCAACATCTTTTCCCCATTCTTTTTCCAATTCTTCTTTATTATATTTAGAAATTTCAAATGGAATAACATACAAATAAACTTGTTTAATTTCATTACCTTTCTCTTCATATCTTTCAATCATATCTCCAACATCTTCAATAACCTTAGAATTCAAATCGATTTCTTTCTTCGCAATCTTTAATTTGTTTTTATCAAATTCTGGCCATTTACTTGTTGAAATAAATTCTTTGCCTCCAATTCTCTCCCAAAGTTCTTCAGTAATATGGGGGCAAATAGGATTTAACAACTTTAATGCATTCTCCAATGTTCCTTTAGAACAACCAACTTCAACAATTAAATCAAATAATTCCCTTAACTCAATAGTAGCTTTCCTATATTCATAATTACCATAATAATCTGTAACATTCTTAATTACATTATTTAACTTAACTTCCAGCTTCTCAGAATCTTTCTGCTCTTTAAATTCTTCAACAAAATTCATAATTTTTTTGACAAATCTCAAACTACCAATAATGCCCTTCTCATCCCAATCAATATCCTTATCTGGAGAAGCCAAACTAGACAAAAAAAACCTAGCAGTATCGATCCCATATTTATCAGAAACAGTTTCAGGTAAAACTACATTTCCTTTTGATTTACTCATCTTAGCTCCACCTTCAGCATGAAGCATACCTTGGTGAAATAAATTTACAGCAGGTTCATCAAAATTAATTAAACCAATATCTCTCAAAAATTTAGTATAAAATCTAGAATAAATCAAATGCATACAAGCATGTTCAGCCCCACCAATATAAGAATCAACAGGACACCATCTCTTAACTTTATCTTCATCAAAAATTTTCTCCGAATTATTTGGATCACAATATCTCATAAAATACCAAGAAGAATTAACAAAAGTGTCCATTGTTTCAACTTCTCTCTTCCCTTTTCCCCCACATTTAGGGCATTCAACATTAATCCATTCATCATTAGTTTCTAAGGGATTCCCTTCACCAAACTTAACCTCTTTAGGTAATTCTACAGGTAAATCTTTTTCAGGAACTGGAACAATGCCACACTTTTCACAATGAATAATTGGAATCGGAGTTCCCCAATACCTTTGACGGCTAATTCCCCAATCTCTTAATCTAAAATTCAAAGTTTCCCGGCCAATACCTTTCTCTTCCAACCAGCCAGTAATTTTCTTTTTAGCTTCTTCATTATCCAAATCATTAAACTCTTCAGAATTCATTAAAGTGCCTTCACCAGTATAAACATCATAATATTTATCTTCATCAATTTCAAAATCATGAGGGTTAATAACAACCCGAATAGGAATCTCATACTTCATTGCAAATTCAAAATCCCTCTTGTCATGTGCAGGAACAGCCATAACCATACCAGAACCATAATCAGCAACAACAAAATTGCCAGCATAAATAGGAACCTTTTCACCATTAACAGGATTTGTCGCATAAGAACCTGTGAAAACCCCTTCTTTCTCCAAATCAGCCATATCTTTCTCGCTCACAGAACCTAATTTATCTAAAAATTTTTCCACTTTTGACTTCTGTTCATCAGTCACTAAATCCCAAAGTTTTTTGTGTTGAGCAGAAACAACAACAAAAGTAACTCCAAAAATAGTGTCGGGTCTAGTCGTAAATACAGGCCACTTCCCTCCTTCAACTTCAAAATCAATCTCAGTACCATAACTCTTACCAATCCAATGCTTTTGCATAGACTTCGTTCTATCTGGCCAATTCATATTATCCAAATTCTCATAAAGTTCATCGGCATAATCAGTAATTTTCAAAAACCACTGTTTCAAATATTTAGCTTCGACTTTAGAATCACACCTATCACAAGTTCCATTTTGTGCCTGTTCATTTGCAAGAACAGTTTTACAACCAGGACACCAATTAACACTAGATTCCTTTTGATAAGCCAACCCTTTTTCAAACATTTTCAAAAAAATCCACTGGTCCCATTTGTAATATTCCGGAGAAGAAGTTTTCAAAATTCTAGACCAATCATAAGTCAAACCCAAAGATTTCTGTTGTTTTATATAATTCTTAATTGCAGTTTCAGTATAATCTTCTGGATGCGTCCCATCTTTAATTGCAGCATTCTCAGCAGGTAAACCCAAAGAATCATACCCCATAGGATGCAAGACATTAAAACCATTCATAATTTTAAATCTAGCCAAAATATCTCCAATAGTATAATTCCAAGCATGGCCCATATGAAGTCCACTACCAGAAGGATAAGGGAACATTTCAAGAACATAATAACGTGGTTTCTTAGATTTATCATCAGCTACAAAAACTTTTTCTTTTTCCCACTTCTTCTGCCATTTTTCCTCAATAGATTTAAAATCAATTTCTACCATGCAAAAATAAAAATATCAAACTTTTAATAGGTTTTTGTTCCAAAAAACCTTATAAACAATATTCCCAATTTAATATTATGACATTATTCATATTTGGTAAAGACAAAAAGAAATCAACTAAAAAAAAGACTTCTAAAAAAAATTCTAAAAAGAAACCTGCAGCTAAGAAAAAAATTTCTAAAAAGAAAACATCTTCAAGTAAAAAAACTAAAACTGAAGAAAAATCAAAAACAACAGAAAAAAAAGAAGACGAATATCCTGAAAAAGAAATAATTGCGCATCTTGTAGGAAATGTTTTGACAAGTAATTCAAAAAAAGCATATTCGTATTGCAAACAATCTTCATTTGGAGAACATGTAGAAGACAAAATAAAATACACTTTATCCGAAGGATTCTTTTTAGTTCAAAATGAAAAAATGGATATTTACCAAAACAATAAATTATTGACAACTGAACAAGTAAATCAAAAATTTTCAAGAATAGACAAAAAATTCCCCATAAAATATGCTGTATTCAAAGATTTGAGAGTAAAGGGATATGTTGTAAAAACAGCATTAAAATTTGGGGCAGAATTTAGAGTTTACGAAAAAGGGAAAAAACCAGGAAAAGAACATTCAAAATGGATTGTCTTCACAGATAACGAGAACAACAAAACAACCTGGCATGAATTTGCAGCAAAAAATAGAGTAGCACATTCAACAAATAAAAATGTCCTCCTAGCAATAGTGGACGAAGAAGGCCAAATAACCTATTACGAAATTAAGTGGACTAAACCCTAAAAACCTTTATAATATTCTGCATCCTTTTTTTAATATGCCAACTCAAGATACATCTAAAATAAAAGAATCGATTATAGAATTTCTAAAAACAAATGGTCCAAACCTGCCAGTCCAAATATCAAAACATATAGGAATGGATTCAATTTTTGGTTCAGCATTTCTTTCAGAATTACTATCACAAAAAAAAATAAAAATAACAAATATGAAAGTAGGAGGGAGCCCAATTTATTATGTCGAAGGAACAGAAGAAAAAATAGAAAAATATGCTCAAGAATATTTAAAATCAAAAGAAAAAGATGCATTCATGCTTCTAAAAGAAAAAAAATTCCTTGAAGATTCAGAACAAGAACCAGCAATAAGGGTAGCATTGAGATCAATTAAAGATTTTGCAAAACCAATAGAAAAAGAAGGAAAAATAATTTGGAAATATTTCTTAGAAAAAGAAGAATATAAATCAAATATTCAAAAGACACAAACAGAAAAGAAAGAACAAGAAAATGAAAAAACAAACATTCCAAAATCAATGGTTTCAGAAATAGAAAAAGAATTCAACAAACCAGAAAAGAAAGAAGAAAATTCAGAAGAAGAAACAACAAAAGGAACAGAAGAAAAGAAAACAAAAAAGAAAACAACAAAAAGAAAAACTGGAACAAAACGAAAAGCCCAAGATAAAAAAAATGAAAGATTTTTCAATACAGTAAAAGAATATTTAACAAAAAATAACCAAGAAATAACAGATATAATAGGTTTTTCAAAAGGACACTTGACACTAAAAATTAAAGAAGGTCATGAAGAAAAAATGTTAATAGCATATAACAAAAAAAGATTGACTGAAACAGATATAACTAATGCGTATAAGAAAGCAGAAGAACATAATATGAAATATACAATTTTTTCACTTGGAGAACCAGCAAAAAAAACAACAAATTTCATAGAAGCAATAAAAAACCTTTCTTCAATAGAAAAGATTGAATAATCAATCAAAAGCTTTAAAAACAAAATTCATATAAAATAATCATGGGAAAAATAAAATCAAAGCAAGTAAAAAGATCTTCACAAGAATTAATCGATTCAGGTATTGAATTTGGTGAAGATTTTGAAAAAAACAAGAAAGTACTAGGTTCAGAAATGCCTTCAAAAAAAATGAGAAACAAGATGGCAGGATACTTAGCAAGATTCATGAAACAAAAGAGAAAAGAAGCAGAATCTCTTAAAGTTGAATAATTCTAGATTAACAAAATACTTTTAAAAGAATTTCTCTAATAAATTATATCATGGCTCTGTAGCTCAGTTGATTAGAGCGCCGCTCTCATGAGGCGGAGGTCGAGAGTTTGAATCTCTTCAGAGCCATTGCATTTCTCGACCGTTGGAGGTCGTGAGCATATTGAAAACAAAACAAATTTCTAAATCATTCGTTTTCAATGTGTGAATCAGAGTTTGAATCTCTTCAGAGCCATTGCATTTCTCGACCGTTGGAGGTCGTGAACATATTGAAAACAAAACAAATTTCTAAATCATTCGTTTTCAATGTGTGAATCAGA
>CAYSCL010000026.1:4985-5395 GCA_964429545.1 Candidatus Woesearchaeota archaeon | reverse complement strand
TCTAAATCATTCGTTTTCAATGTGTGAATCAGAGTTTGAATCTCTTCAGAGCCATATTATTTTAAATCTCTTCACGTAAAATTTATTTTTATGTCAAATTTGTAAAACAAATTTTCTAGAGCCATGGATCTAAAAAACAAATTCTTGACAAAAACAAAATAAAAAAATAAAATTAGCAAAAATAAAAAAATAAAAAAATAAAAATTTAAAGGGCCCTTATTCCCCCAAGATAAAACAAAAAACTAAAGTAAGAAAAAACTATTTCTTTTTCTTCTTAACCGGCTTTTTCTTTACAGCTTTCTTTTTAGAAGTTTTTTTCTTAGCTGCAGGTTTTTTCTTAACAACCTTTTTTGCAACTTTCTTCTTAACTACCTTTTTCTTAGCTGCAGGTTTTTTCTTAACAACTTTCT
>CAYSCL010000026.1:0-4885 GCA_964429545.1 Candidatus Woesearchaeota archaeon | reverse complement strand
TTTTAGCAGTTTTTTTCTTAGCTGCAGGTTTTTTCTTAACAACTTTCTTTTTAGCAGTTTTTTTCTTAGCTGCAGGTTTTTTCTTAACAACTTTCTTTTTAGCTTTTTTCTTGGTAACCATCGACAAACACCTCCTTTTTATCATTTCGACGTCTATCGAATTAAATCCGATTAGGCCCTCAACCTCGAACTGATAAATGATACAAGATAAACTAGTTTAAATATTTTTTCGTAAAAATTAAAATTCAATAAATAAAAAATAAAAAATAACGTCGATAAAATTGATATAGACTATTCCCCTAAAACTTTAATTAAAATTCTTTTAGGTCTTTGACCATCAAACTCTCCATAAAAAATTTCTTCCCATGGTCCCAAATCCAATTTCCAATTTTGAACAGAAACAACTGTTTCACGCCCCATGATTGTTCTCCACAAATGTGCAAATCCATTATCTTCTCCTGTTTTGTGGTGATTATAATTAAACTTTTTTGGAGCTAATTTTTCCAACCAATCTTGAAAATCCTTTATCAATCCATCTTCATTATCATTAATAAAAACTGAAGCAGTAATATGCATAGGGTTAACTAAAACAATCCCATCTTGGACCCCAGATTCCTTAACCGCTTGTTTAACCAAATCAGTAATTCTCAAAAAATCAATTCTCTTTTCAGTTTTAACCGTAATATGTTTTGAATAAACTGCCATTTTATAAAAAAGCGGAGGGCGGGACTCGAACCCGCGAAAAGCCGGGTTGCAGCCGACCGCAGTAGCCGCTGTGCCACCTCCGCGCATACAAAATCAATAACATTCTCTTATTTAAAGATTATTATTGAAATTTTAAATTATTTTTACGCAAAATTAATTAGAAAATTTTAATCCTTTAGCTTTTTTTATCAACCCTTTACGATCCTCGGGAATATCCTGTCTTTTTGATTGCTTCATATAATCTTTCACTTTTTTTACTTTTTTACGTAAAGATAAATCTTTATTTGTATGGGGCCCTCCAATACAGCCGCCTTGACAAAATAAACAATCTAAAAATTTAGTTTTTTTATCAGGATTTTCCAAAAAATTAATAACTTCTTGAATACCATCAATACTTGTACATTCATTTTCATGTATAACTTCCTTAATGTGAGCAGTTTTTCCTAGAGCTCCAGAAAGTGGATAAACTTTTGTATAATCATTATAAAATTTATCAAATTTTCCTCTCTTAAAAGGTGATTTTTTAATTTTATATTTAACAAACAAATTTTTTAACTCTCCATAATCAATAACATAATCGACATATTTGCAGGTTTTTGCTTCAATTTTTTTAAAATCACAAGGAGAAATAAAAACAATTTTATGTTTAGGAAAATGCTTCCTACAAATTTTTCCCATCGCAACCATAGGGCTATCTATTTTTGCAAGCCTATTTTTATATTGCGGAAACCTATTATTCACTGTAGCGACAATACCAGGACAGGCTGAAGAAATTATCATTTTTTTAGAATTTTTCAATTTTTCATGATATTCTCTATTAACCATTTTTGCACCAAATGTCAATTCAACTACTTTATCAAAACCTAATTTTTTAAGACGACGAATAATAGAAGGATATGAAAAATCAACAACAAAACTAGGGGCAACCATGGCAACATATTTTCCCTTCAAAGGAAAATTCAAATTCTCAACACCCTTTTTCATGAGGTAAAAAGAAAAAGTAAATATTAAAACCTTTCTACAAAAACGCCCCGGACAGGATTCGAGGCCTGAAAGGTCATCCCCTCGGGAAACCTGTGAGCAGGTGAGAAAACGCCCCGGACAGGATTCGAACCTGCGACTTTCAGCTTAGAAGGCTGACACTCTATCCAACTGAGTTACCAGGGCATGGATAAAATAAAAAAACTCTTTTTTTAAAGATTTGCTTTTAAATTCTAAACCTCAAAAACATCCAAATCACGAGGAAGATAACTTTCCTTAAAAATTTCCTTTGCCTCATTCAACAAACCCTTCATATCCTTCAAATATCTGGAACTAACATGAGTCAAAATTAATTTTTTAACTTTAGATTTTTTAGAAATTTCCGCAACCTGATCAACAGTTAAATGAAGATGTTCTTCGGCTTCTTTTTTCAACTCAGAAGAAAAAGTCCCTTCAGAAATAAATAAATCAGCATCTTTAACAAAAGGAACTATTCTAGAATTTAATTTTGTATCCATAACGATAGAAATTTTTCTATCTTCTTCTTTGTAAACATAATCCTTTGATTTTATTTTCTTTCCATTAACAACAATATCTTTTCCTTCTTTCAATTTCTTCAAATGAGGTCCAGAACCCAATTCTTTAACTTTTGCTGATTTAATCCTCACATGGCCTTTTGAAACAAAAGAATAAGCCAAACAAGGAATACCATGCTCCATATTTTCTGCTTCCAAATAAAATTTTTCATTATCTAAAAATATTCCGGATTCAATTTCTTCAACAATCAAATCATATTCTCTATAAAAATTATATAATTTCATCATCGAATCAATTTTTGATTTAATTCCTTTAGGCCCATAAATTTCTAATTTTTTATTATATCCGCTTAAGGCCAAAGTAGATAACAAGCCAGGTAAACCCAAAACATGATCTCCGTGCCAATGAGTAATTAATATTTTTGTAATCTTGCAAGGATTCAATTTAGCTTTCCTAAATTGTCTTTGAGTTCCTTCACCACAATCAATTAAAATATTTTCTTCATTAAAATTTAGCAAAATAGAAGTGTGATTTCTTGTGCTACTAGGAATAGAATCAGCAGTTCCTAAAAAAGTGACTTTGATTTTTGATGCCATACTAAAAAGTACCATCAAGCGTTTAAATAACTTTTTTAGAGCCTAAGCTAATCTAAAATCTCTAAGAATTCTGTCCCTGCGAAAATCAACGAGACAAAACGCCAAATCTTACTTAAGTGCAGTTGAAGCTGGAGAAATGTAAATAATAGTATCTCCTCTTAAAAAAGTCAAACCAAGTGACTTTTTTTGAGCACCATTTTCCATTTCTTTTACATTATCCAATACCAAATTGATATGGATATCAAAAGCTAAAAGTGTTCCAACGAACTCTTTATCGCCCTTCAACCGAACTAAAACTTCTTTACCTTTAGAAGTGTTCAACAAATCTAAGGGTCTTTCAATTCCGTTTACCATAATCCTATCTCCGTCGAATTAGTTTATAAATTTTTTCGTGGTAAAAAACAAAATTAATCAAAAAATGTAACAACACAAACTTTATAAATCAAAATTCAATTTCATTAACATGAAATTCGGAAGAAAAATTACTGGTGGAAAATATACCAAGCAAAGAAAGAAAAAAAAGTTTGAAAGAGCAGGGCAAAAAAGAACTGTTAAGCTTGGTGAAGAAAAAAGAAAAAAAGTAAGAACTAAAGGTGGAAATCAAAAAACGTATTTGTTAAAATCAAACATGATTAACGTGGATAAAAAAGGCAAAATGAAAAAAGTAGAAATCAAAAATGTTCTTGAAACTCCTTCAAACAGGTTTCTAGCAAGACAAAACATAATTACTAAAGGAACAATTGTAGAAACAGAATTAGGAAAAGTAAAAGTTACAAATAGACCAACTCAAGAAGGCAATATTAATGGTGTCCTAATTGAATAGTTTCTAAAAAGATTAAATTTAATCGAATTAAACCTTTATTTTGATAACCAAAAGCTTTATAAAAGAAAATCCTTTATAAAGTTTACGTAAGAATAAATAGGAAATTCTAAAAATGTCAAATATAAGAGAATGTCCAGAATGTGGGAGCGTCAATTTAACTTTTGATTCACACCTTGGAGAAATAATTTGTAATGATTGTGGTTTAGTTGTCGAAGAAAAAATGGTTGACACAGGAATAGACTTATCAGGGAAATTTGATAAAGGTGAAAAAAAAGGTCGTGGAGGGGCCCCAATTTCTATGCAAAAATTTGATAAAGGTTTAACAACAAATGTGGGAGAAATTTCAGATATTTACAGATTAGAACCAAAACAAACAAGAAAATTCTTAAGATTAAAAAAATGGCAAGAAAGAGTTTCAACATCAATTGAAAGAAACTTAAGACTCGCAATGGCAGAATTAAGAGTTATTGCATCTTATCTAAATTTACCTAATGTGGTAAGAGATGAAGCTTCAAGAATATACAATTATGTTTTACAAAGAGGATTGGTTCGAGGAAGGTCAATGGAATCTGTAATAGCTGCTTGCCTTTATGCTGCTTGTAGATCATATAACATCCCTAGAACACTTGATGAAATGGCCACTGCTTCTGATGTTGAAAGAAAAGAAATTGGAAGAACATACAGATTCATAATTAGAAAATTAGGAATCAAAGTAAAACAATCTTCACCAAAAGATTACATTTCAAGATTCTCTTCAGTACTGAAATTATCTCCCGCAACACAAAATGATGCCTTGGACATACTAGACCAAGCAAAAGATGTTGAACTGACCTCAGGAAGGGGCCCTGCAGGAATTGCAGCCGCTGCATTATATGTTGCAGCATTAATGAATGATGAAAAAAAGACTCAAAGAGAAGTTGCAGATATTGCAGGAATTACTGAAGTTACAATAAGAAATAGATACAAAGAATTAATTGATAGATTAGATTTAGAAGATAAAATCAAACAAAAAGAAGCTGAAAACAAGGAAAAGAAAAAAGCAGCTAAAGAATAATTTTTAATTCTAAACCTTTTTATACCCAAGAACTCTAAAAATATTATCTCATGCAGGGGTGCCGGAGTGGTCAAACGGGCTGGGTTTAGGACCCAGTAGCATACGCTTACGCAGGTTCGAATCCTGTCCTCTGCATTATGCGAAGCGACTGTGTCGGCGAGCATCCTCGTTTAGAGGTTCTTTAGAATT
>CAYSCL010000025.1:5505-10938 GCA_964429545.1 Candidatus Woesearchaeota archaeon | reverse complement strand
GTTATTTAAAGATATAGATTGTATAATTTATTTTATGTTAAAAAGTTTAATAATAATTAATAAAATAATTATCCATCACGCTGTTTAGCAGGCATTGGAGGATTTTGAAAAATATAAATTAGGTTTGTGTTTTGGCAGAGTGGATTGATAGAGTTTGATAATTATTGGAGAGATAATTGAAAGATATTTTGATATGAATCTATTTCTAAATAATATAGGAAATGGTGATTTGAAGAAGAAAATTAATTCACTTCGTTCATAATTAATATATTTAATTATCCGCTACGCTAGCAATGCATGAAATTTATAGATTTTAATTAAAAAATTAGGAAAAATATTCTTCAGTTGATGAACTTAGAAAAAATTTTTAGAAAATCATAAATTTTAAATAGTATTGAAATGATACTAATTAGTATTAAAAATGGACTATGAATTCATAAACAAAAATACATTGAAAATTCTAAATATTTTATTAGAAGGTCGACTATATTTTAATCAAATATATGAAAAAACAAAAATTACAAGTAAAAATAATCTCTTGAAATCATTAAATATTTTGGAAGAAAATAATATAATAATAAAAGAAAAAAATAAATCTAATACTTTCTATGAAATAAATTTTAATAATTTAATCTCTCTTTCAATGTTGAATCTTATAAATAAAATAAAATTTGAACAATTACCTTTTCCTGTAAAAAAAAGCATATTAGAGATTATTAAAGAGATTAAACCAAAAATTGCAATATTATTTGGGAGTTATTCAAAATTAAATTATTCTAAAGAAAGTGATATTGATTTGCTTTTTGTTGAGGGAAGTGATAAAAAAGAAATGATTGACGAAAAAGCTTCAAAATATGGGATAGAAACAAATGTCATTTCAATTAAATTAAAAGACTTTGATAAATCAAATGATCAAGTTGTACATATTTTGAAAACAGGTTATCCTTTAGTAGGAGAAAATTATTTTTACGATGAATATAAGAAAATATGAATGGGAAGTTTGGATGGAAAATCCAAAAAAATCTAAAAAAAGTTTTAATTTATTCTGCTACATGGATACCTATTATTTAGTTTTGATTTTTATCTTGAAGAATAGAAAATATTATAAATTATAATGTTTTATAATTAATTATAATGAAACAAAGTATAATTAATCTTGATTTTAATGAAGAAAAAATCTTAAATATTGTTAAAGCACAGCAAGGATTTTCTAACAAATCTCTAGCAATTTCTTTTATAATTAACAAATATGCAGAAAGTTTTTTAGAACCAGAATTAAATCCTTCATTTATTCAAAAACTGAAAGAATCTAGGGAAGAAGGCTATGGAAAGAAATATTCTTCAGTTGATGAAATTAGAAAAAATCTTTTAGATTAAGATGAGAAAATTTTTTCTGAGTAAAAAATTAGAAAGAACACTTAAAAAATTAAATAAAAAAGATAAGTTACTTCTTGAAAGAACTTTATCAAAGATTGATGAAATTGTAAACTCATACAATCTTGAAAATTATAAAAATTTAAAAAAACCATTAAATGAATATAAACGAGTTCATGTTGGAAGTTTTGTTTTAATATTTAGATATGAGAAATTAAAGAACAAAATATTTTTTGAAGATTTAGATCATCATGATTTTATTTATAGAAATTAACTGGATAATATCTTTTCAATATGATTTAGAAATATCTTTGCGTCTTTTAGTGAAAGTTCAGCATCTTCTTTTTCAGCTTCAAAATTAAGGCCATATATTGTCTCGTGTCGTTCTGTTCTATGAATTTCTAATAAATTAATTATGGGCAGAGGTATTTTCTCAGAATATTTTTCTTTTAGATAGATTGATATTGCATAATGACTCTTCTCTTGAATTCCATCTTTATATAATAATGCTCTAGCAGAATGAAACATAGCCATATAGGACTCCATTATTGCATAATCAAATAATTTCAGTTTAAATCCTTTTTTTGCAGAAGAAAACTTTTTCTTGGAAATTTCAAATGATTTCCTTGATTTTCCTTCGTCAGGCAAGATCTTTCTTAATAATCTAAATTTAAAACATTCATTCAAATTTCTAACTTTCATTTTATTAAAGGTAATTCTCCAAAGATAGGTATTCCTTGGTTTATCACTTCATAATAGAAGGGGTTGTCCTCTTTAAATTTTTTATTCCAATCTTTCCAACTAAAAAAATGTAATTGTATGCTTTTATCCAATTTTTTTTCAAACTTTTCTTCCCTAAACTCTCCTTTTTTTCCAATAACTAAAATATCAATATCACTTTCAAAACTATCTTCTCCTTTAGCAACAGATCCAAAAAGAACAACCGAAGTTATATTGATTGATTTTTCTAATAATTCATTTAAAATTCCAGAATTTAATATTTTATTAATTGAATTTGCTTTTTTCAAGGATTTATAGAATAAATTTGGATTATTGGCCCTGAAAAGTCTTAAATTAGATTTTTTTTCCTCGATAATGATTTTCTTTTTTACTAAAATATCAGCATATTTTTTTGAAGCTGAAGGGCTTAAATTTACTTTTTTTGCAATCTCTCTAAGATAAACTTCATCATAAGGATTTTCTAAAAAATATTTTGTAAATTTAATGAATTTAAAATCTTCCATAATCAAGATAAATTTTTTTTATATATAAATGTTTTTATTAAAAAACAATTGTTTTTATTAAAAAACATAAGTTTATCCCTGCTAAAATTAACAAAATTTAGAAAATAGTAGAAACATTATTGGAAAAATATAAATTAATTCTTAACAAACTGTAAATCATCTAATCCACCATATTCTCCAGAAGTATATGTGAATTCTTCTCTTGCGATTATCTCTGTCATTTCATCTGTATTGACTTTGTAAATCTTTATTGCTCCCCTATATCCCCCATAATTAAAAGCAAAAGGGTATGCAGATTCTTCATGAACTAATTCTAATTCAGGATATAATTCTTGGGGATCATTCATTAAATATAATTGTGCAACAAGTGAATCTTTTGTTTTTTCTGATAAATACATTGCAGCGCCTTCTTGATCTACTTGTTGTCCTGCTTTAGAATTTATTAGATTTGGATATAAATACATTGTTGCATTAATTCCTTTTCCAAAATCAACCAATTCTCCTCCAACAAATAAATATCTCAAAGGTAAGTTATATTGTTTTGAATTATATATGTAAACTCCTTGTGGTTGCCCATAACCTGATTTTGTTTTCTCTAACATGATTGCGCCAATTCCTGCTTTATTTTTAGGTAAGAACACGTCTTGTGTTTCATCTTTATATCTCAAATCATCATCTAACATCATTCCTCCCCTGTAAAATCTCAGAGTAGAATTCCTTGTTTCTTGAACTTCTGATAAATCTGAAATAAATGTTGTAATGTATGAAGCCCTATCTGAAACTTCCTCATCATCTCCAATTGAAGAATATGCTGAATATTTTCCGATGTCAGTTGGATCAATCAATAAATAATTTACTTCATGAGCTTTCATGAATGATTTTGCAGTTTCTGGATAGGGAGTTGTTAAAATATATCTTCCAATTAAATGGTCCCAATAACTATTGAAGTGTCCACCATCTGTTACAGTTGGCCTATTTCCTCCAGTTTGAACCCAATAACCATAATCCCACCAATGAACAAACAAATCTCCTTGTTGGGTGTTATTTCTAACCCAAGACATTGCATTTTGCCAATCAGCATTATAAGAGGGAGTTTGATAATCTGCTTGTTGTTTTACAGATTTATAATAACCTATTGAGGTTATTAGAAGCATTACGATTAAGAATAAAGTTAGAACAACTGAAATTAATTTTACTAAATCATCTTTTTTGTTTTTGCCCCATTTTGCAATTTCAAAAATAGCTATTGGGACAATTACTGCAACAAAAGGAACTATCGCAAAGAAAACTCTTATTGCTGAACGAACTGCTAAAAGCATTGGAATCATCCATGCCACAATTATTATCCATTGTGATTTTATTTTCCACTCTGATTTATTGTAAATGTAAATAGAAGCTATTGCAACTGACAAAAATGAAATGAAGAAGAATGCATGTGAGATGAAATTATTTCCATTGAAAATTGAAGAAGCTGAAATTCTAGAATAAAGGATTCCTATTATGAAAAAAGCAAAAGTGCCAATAAATAAAGGTCTTAATTTTTTCTTCTTAATTCCTGAAGCTAATTTTCCTCCAACAAGTATTGTGCCAGCAAGCATTGTATAAAATACAAATTTTCCAACTTGTCCAATCCAATCTGATAAATAGGGTTGTTTGTTTTCTGCAACTGTTAAACCAACTCTACCTGTTCCAAAAGGATAGATTATCTTTTCTATTAATCCTAAAATTAAAGAAAAGAAATTCCCAACAAATATTTGATAAAAAATTCCCCCAATAATTATTGTTAGAATTATTGAAGAAAGCGTTGAATTCTTTTTGATTAATTTGGATTTGAATTTTAATTTAACTACTAAAGTTTCCATTAAAGTGTATGCTAGAGCTACTAAAGTAAAAATTCCAACAGAAGAAAATAATTGTCCTTTTAATGAACTAAGACTATATCCTAAAATTGGAGTTGAGATAATCATTCCAAAAACAAACAAAGAATAAAATATAACTGAATTCCACATGGATTTATCTTCTTTTACAAACCACCTGATTAAAAATGCCAAAGGGAAAATCATAAGAAGGAATTTTGCTCCTCCTCCCCAAGCAACTATTGCGAATATTGTCAAAAACCCTGTTGCCAAACCTAATAAACCTGATTTCCAATAAATTGGTTTCTTTTTTTCAAGGTAATATAATCCAATTGAAAAGAATAATAGTGCCAAGAAAAACCCAAACATACCTATTGATTCGTGATCTGAAAAACCTCCTAGAGTACGATATAAATAAGGGGGGATTATTGTTAATATGAAAGATGAAATTGTTGCAATCCATTTATTTTTTGTAATAAACCAAATCAGAATAAAGAAAACGATTAAACCCAAAGCAAAAAATACTACTGGATTCAAAACATCTGCGAAATTCAAAGTTGCTTCTGAATTAAAAGTATTTATCACATTGTAAATTAAAACAGTTGATTTTGGAAGAATTTCTTTTGTCCACCCTGATTCAAGGGCTGGATATCTCATGTTGTCTATTTCGGGTAAATTGCCCTCAGTTGCAATCAATGTTTCAGAAACTCTTAGAAAATAATATGGGTCCAATGCCAAGGGAGTGTAATCCCCAGTTGTTTGGTCAATTAAATTTCCGTTTGTTATTGGTTGAACTCTTATCCAAACTCCTAGAATTAAAATTGCCAGAAACAATACAATTGCAATTGTGTTTTGAACTTTTTTATTTCCAAAAAATTTCTTAGTTTCCCCATAATACTTTTTTACTTCTTTATTCATTGAGTTAAGACGGAGATTTTATTTTTAAAGTTGTTGGATTT
>CAYSCL010000025.1:0-5405 GCA_964429545.1 Candidatus Woesearchaeota archaeon | reverse complement strand
ATTTTTTAGAGCTTTATCATCTGACCATAAGATTGAACTATATTTCAAGCAAACCGCAATAAAGGGCGCATCTTTGATATCAATATCTTTCAAAATTTTTATAGATTCCTTTTTGTATTTGTATATTTTTTCATTTTTTATTATTTTTACTTTCTTCAACAAATTATTTAACAAAAAATAAAATTCTTTTTCAGATAAGTTTGATTTTTTTAATAATAATTTTTTATATTTTAGGAATTCTTGAAAAATATATTCTGGAAATAAAAACCTCTCTGGATAATTTAAAATTATTTTCCTAGTATAGAGTCTTTTATCAACGCAGAAAACAAAATATTTGAATCAATTGTTATATTCATCCAAGAAACTTAGAAGAAGCCTTTCTTTTAATTAATTCAGAAAATTTATCCACATCTTTTTTTGTCAATTTACTTTTCTTAGATATTTTTTCAATTTCTTCTAATTCTTCTATTCTTTGTTTTATTGCTCTTCTTGCTATTTCGCTCCACCTAATTTCAGAAAACTTCCTCATGGATTCATGTAATTCATTCGGTACCGATAAAGTTATATTTGCCATAAATAATTATGTGAAAACACATATATAAATCTTTTGCTAATTATTTTGTAAAAATATTTTTTAAATGGGAGCTTTTAGTATCCAATAATATAACAAATTAATCTTTAAAATTTATCAAAAATTATTTTTGTTGGATAGCATTAAATTTATTTTGTCCGAGAATTTCAAAAAAGAAATTGAATAAATTTTGATTTTCTTTATTGCTAGCTGTTTTTAGAAAATTATAAGGAGGTAATGAGAAATGAAAAAAGCAGCTTTTATTTTTGGAATTTTTATTATTGCATCTTCTTTTGTTTTTGCAGCAGGAGATTCTGGACAAATTAGACTGATTGGTCAATTTGAGCAACCAGAAGTGAGTATTGATGTTCCTGATCAAATAACTTTGCCACTTGTTGCCAATGGATATTCTACAGGAAGTTCATTTGAAATAACAAATGGAGGAAATACAAATATTGGACTTTCCTTTAATCTTGAGGAAGTAGAAGAAGGGAGTGGATATAATTCTGTATTTGATTTGTTAGAAATAGGATATTTTGATTCCAAAACTTTTTTTATGGGTGAAGAAGAATTTTACATCCCAAGACCCTTGGATTTGGGGGGCGATGTTGCAGAAGGATTTCAAATTTATTTGGATTTGATAAATTATAACATGTCGGACTATTCATCAAATGAAGAAGTTTATTTAATGGTTACAGCATATCCCGAATAGATTAACAAAACAAACTACATTTTTTTTAATTTTTTTCTTTCTATTAAATCTGCAATTATTGAAATTTTGAATATCCTTTTTTTATGGAAAATTTGTTCAGCATAATCGGACAGAAGATGTAAAAAAATTCCCATTGCAACAAAATAAAAAAGGTTCCAAAGATAATACCCTAGTAAAACGAAAATTAAAACAGTTTCTAGTCCATGAAAAAGGTAAAATGCATAAGTTACTCTTTTTCTTTCTTGTTTTGATAATTTTTTCAGTTGTTTTTCTTTTTCTAAATACCAAGCATGTGCTCTTTTCAAATTGAAATTTTTTGTTTTGAAAATATAATAAAGGTAATGATCAAAATCTATTAATATACTTGAGAAGAAAACTATGAGTGTTTTAAAAATTCCAATTGAAAAAAAGAAATAAAGAATTATTGAAACAATAAAACCAATTAAAACATGATATTTGGGTCGCATTTTAATTCCTAAATTTCTTTAGCATGTCACCAAATGCTGGCCGAGTTATGAATACCCCTACAGAAATACCAATGATTGTTGTGATTGCGAATCCTTTCAATAATCCTGCTCCTGCCCACATTAAAGGTAATAGTGATACAAATGTTGTGAAGTATGCACCTAAAATTATTGCGAAAGCTCTCTTAAGTCTTTGTTTCAAGCTCAATAGTTTTTCACCTGTCTCATCCATTAAAATAATTAAATCATCTATTCCTGTACCTATTGTTGCCAATATACCTGCAATTCCGGGGAGATCTAGGTTCCATCTTATCAAAGCTGCAATACCTAAAACAATTATTACTTCTGAAACAGTTACAACTATTAGTGCCAAAGAAGATTTCCAACTCCTATACCTAATAAAAATTATTAATGCTACAACTAAAATTGCAACCAATCCTGCAAAAAGAATTGTGTTTATGAATTCTTCACCTAAGCTAGGAGAAATTGTATCTAATTTTACTATTTCTAATTTGAAAGGTAAACTCCCAGTCATCAAAACTGTTTGGAGTTGTTTCATTTCTGCTTTCGCATTTTCAACGGCTTCTTCTGGAGACTCACCAGAACCTGAACCTGAAATTGAGATTTGTGTTGTGACTTGTCCTTTCAAACCCTCGCTAATCCTTAAACTATTTACTAATGAGCCATCCAAATATAAATCCAAAGGTTGGGATAAATAGTTTCCTTGAGGAGTTACATTCACTTCTAATTTATTTGTTACATCCGCATGTTTTTTTGCTGCAGCTTCTTTAAGATACAAGGAGAATCTGAAATTAGCGTAATAAGAACCATCACTAGCTTGACTTGGTGCTTCAACATATGCTTCTTGTCCTGATCTCCCTACAGAAGCTATTCCTTCGTCCTGGCCCCCAATAAAAACGGTTTCATTTCCAATTTTTGCCTCGAATTTACCTTGTTCTGAAATTAATTTCTTTAAGTTTTCTGGAGTTGCTCCTGCAATTTCAATCAACATAAAATTATTTCCTTCTAAATCTGAAACTGGCATTACTTTCAAATCTGTTAAACCAAAAGCATTCAACCTATTGGAAGTTATATCTACTAAATCATTTATCTCTTTTTGGTTCAAAGTTTGATTCTCCGCTTTTATTATTGCTCTTGAACCTCCAGCCAAATCTAAACCTAATTTTAAGTTTGATTTAGGAATTTCGGCAACTGTTAAATCTGGAAATTCTTCTGAAAAAATTATATATTCATTATGTGTTGTTTTTACTGTAGTTTTTACTTCTCCCCCCAAATATTTCCCAGAAATAATAGAAGTATAATCTTCCAAAGATTCAATTTTTTCTCCATCTATTGAATTTATTATATCTCCTTGTCTTAACCCTAAATCAAATAAAGAGTTATTTTCTGATTCTATGCTTGTGACCAAAATTCCTGATTTTGTTAAACCTGATCCTGCAAATATTGTTAAAAAAGATGCTGCAAGGAAAAAAATCATTAACCATATTTTGAAAGTTAATTTCATTTTTTAGCCTCCACATACCATTTCAATATTGAAACATTTGTCACCCATGTATTAAATAAATCATAACCAAGTCCAATCACTAAAACTGAAAATATTTGTGTTAATTCTGCTGAAAAAGATTTTACAATAAATAATGCGGCAAGGAATGCAAAGAAGGAAGTCAGAGTCATAGTCATACCTGTTTTCATTGCACCAATAATTCTTTTGTTTAATGTTCCTTCTTTTCTTTTGATAAGTCTTGTTGTTAATAATACATCTGTATCAACTGAGTAACCAATAAGCATAAGGAAGGCTACAATTCCTGCAGAAGACATTTTCATCCCCAATAAATTGAATGTTACTAGAGTCATTAAGATATTTGCGAAAGCTGAAATTATTACTGCTAATGAGGGCACGGCAGTTTTGAAAATTATGAAAATTACAATTGCCATAAAGATAAAGGCAATTAAGATTGCTATCAAAAGTTGTTTGTAAAAACCTTCACCAAACCTTGAGCCTGTTGAAATTATGTTTACATTATCTCCTTCAACTAAATCTATTCCTATGTGTTCTTGTATTACTTCTTTAGCAATATCTGAATCTGCGGTTGTTTCTACAGTGAAAGCTTTTTGTTCTCCAGTTGTAAGCTCATAAATTGTTCTTACGGTTAAATCGGGTAATTCTGTAGATAGCGCAATTTCTAATTCATCAACATTTGTTTTCTCAAAAACTGTTATTGAAGTTCCACCAGTCAAAGAAATATCCCTATTTATGAAATCTCCGTTTTGTGAATTAAAAATTATTAAGTAAACTAATGAAAGAACAATTACAATTGCTGGAATTAATAATAATTTCTTATAATTTCTGTCATGCCAGTTTCTTTCCATTATTCAAAGAAAAATTCTCTATATATAAAGGTTATTGGATTGTGATTATTATAATTTCTTTTGTATTTTTGACCTTATTTCCATTAAGAGATTTCCCATCATATTTTTACCAGAACCATTTTCTCCTTCTCCCCAAAAATAATCATCAGGATTTGCTTCAATTAATTCTTCTTGTCCTGTAGAAAGCAATAAATTTTGAAGATTTTCATAGCTTTCAAACTTTTTCTTTACAGCCTTTTTTAGTATATCTAGCTTAATGTCATCCCAATTTTTAGGAAAATTATTGTTTTTCAAACTCAATTTTTTAACTTCTTTGGGAGACTTCAAATTTTTTAACCTTAATGCAAATTCTAAATCAGTTCTTTCAAATTTTTTATATTGATAATAATGTTCTGTAGAAATCCAATTCTCTCCTTCAAGATATATTGGATAATAAGCTAAATTTGAGAAATCTTTCCATTTTTCAATAGTGCTAAGGAATCTTATTGCCATAAAAATAAATGATTATTAGAATATATAAAATAACTGAAAAAGAAATGAAAGACGACTTGAAGGGTTCGCGTCTTTTCGGACACTAAAACCAGCAACATAGGAAGCTTAACTTCTGTGTTCGGAAAGGGAACAGGTGTTTCCAACCTACTATGGCCGTCTTCAAAACTACTGAGAAATGTGACTTTATAAAACTTTTTATAGTGTTAATTTTGTATAATTCTATACAATTGCATGCAGGAGTGCCAGAGTGGTCAAATGGGTCAGATTAAGGCTCTGATGGTGTATTCCTACGCAGGTTCGAATCCTGTCTCTTGCATTCATGTTTACGGTGATTCGAAGCCTTGGGTTTAAGTCGAGATTTTCTCGATTTTGCAAGTGACTTGTTCACGAAGCCGAATCCTGTCCCATGGAATATGCGAAACGACTGTGTCGGTGAGCGTCCGATTTATCGGTAAAATAAATTTGCCCGAGTAACTCAGCTGGATAGAGTGCCACCCTCCTATGCGCAGACATGCGTCTGTACGTTCTCCGCTTCAGGAGAATCGAAGAAAGGTGGAAGTCGCAGGTTCGAATCCTGTCTTGGGCGTTTTCTCACCTGCTTCTCAGGTTTCCCAGAGGGATGACCTTTTGAAATAAAATATAAGATGGAATATTCAAACAGTAAAGTTTATTAAATAAAAATTAAAAGATATAATATATGCGTGGATAGTATAGTGGTTAGTATAATTGGCTTCCACCCAATTGACCCGGGTTCGACCCCCGGTCCGCGCATATT
>CAYSCL010000024.1:0-11110 GCA_964429545.1 Candidatus Woesearchaeota archaeon | reverse complement strand
TTCTCATGTTATCCATGGGCAGCACCAACAGGAGGAGAAAACTGTGAATTATGTAATGAACAAGGAGATTTGCCTTGTACTGAATATCAATGTAAATCATTAGGCCAAGCTTGTGAATTAATCAACGAACAAGAAACAGGAGAACCAATTTGTTATTGGAAAGATCCAAAAGATGTAACCCCTCCAATAATGGTCCCTCTAGAAGAAGCTCTTTTAGCAGATTTTGCTTATACTCCTGACAATGCAATTTCACCTCCAGACAAAGGAGTAAAAGTAGTTTATGATAATAACCAAGACGGATGCCTTCCAGCATTCACTCCAGTCGCATTCGGTGTAAACACTAGCGAACCCTCAAGATGTAAATTAGATATCGCTAGAAAACCAGACTTTGAATCAATGATGTCTTATATGGGTAATGATGCATCATTCGCATTTGAACACACACAAACAATTGTTTTGCCAGGACCAGATGCAACAGGAAATTTAACTTTAAGAAATGGTGGAAAAAATTCATTATATGTAAGATGCCAAGATCCAAATGGAAATTATGACCAAGCAAATTTCGTATTCAATTATTGCGTTAACGATGGACCAGACACAACGCCTCCTTTAATTGTAACTACAAGTTTACTAAACGGAGGTCCAATTGCATTCAATCAATCATCAGTAGATTTAACAACATATGTAAATGAACCAGCAGATTGTAGATGGGATTATTTGAATAGGGATTATGATGAAATGGAAAATGAAATGGATTGCGTCTCAAACCCAACCCAATTCAATGCACAAATGCTTTACGAATGTGAAACAACTTTGAGCGGTTTACAAAGTGCTAAAGAAAACAAATTCTACTTCAGATGTGAAGACCAACCATTGTTAGAAGGAACAGAAGACGAATCAGATAGAAATCAAAACATGGAATCTTATGAATTTGTTCTTCAAGGAACATTACCTTTACAAATTAATTCAATAGAACCAAATGGAACAATTGATGGTCCAACGGATAAAATAAAAGTAACTTTGGAAGTAGAAACTGCTGCCGGATATAAAGAAGGAATTTCAATTTGTGGATACAAAGAAGCTGATGAATTTGGAACACATACAGATTTCTTTGAAACAAATTCATATGTTCACAAACAAGACTTGTGGTTAGAAGAGGGAAGCTACAACTACTCAATCATGTGTGTTGACTTAGGAGGAAATGTTGATTATGGAAATGCAGTTTTTGATGTTGAAACAGATTTGGCATCACCAATAGTTGTAAGAGCATATTATGAAGAAGGTTACATGAAATTAATAACAAGCGAAGAAGCCATGTGTGTTTATGGAACAGACGATTGTAATTATGCATTTGTAGATGGAATAGAAATACAATCTTCTCAAAATGTGAATCACTTTGTTGAATGGAACACAGAAGAAGATTTATACATAAAATGCCAAGACTCATACGAAAACCAACCAGTACCACAAAAAGAATGTAGTATAGTTGTAAGAGCTTCACAATATTATGAGGCAGAAGAATAAAATGAAAAATAAGAGGGGACAATTAACACTGTTTATTATTATAGGAATAATAGTTGTAGTCGTAGGTCTATTAATTTTCTTTTTCAGACCAAAAATAACTGCAACTGCAAGTTTCAATACAGAAAATCCTTCAGCATATATTTCTTCTTGTATTGAAGACAAAGTAGATGAAACATTAAGTCAAATTTACATCAAAGGAGGAGTTTTGAATTCAGACCACACTTATCTCTATGAGGGAGAAGAAGTAACCTATATTTGTTATACGGAAGAATATTACAAACCATGTATTGTAGAACATCCTTTATTAGAAAAAATAATAATTCGAGACTTGAAAACTGAAATCTCACCAACAATAGATCAATGTTTCCAAGATTTAAAATCAAGTTACGAAGATAAAGGATATACAGCAAATTTAGAAGAAGGAACTTTTGAAATAAAAATTCTTCAAGAAGAATTACAAATAGACTTCATAGATTACGAAATAACTGTAATAAAACAAAATTTAAACACATACAATGATTTTGATTATTCAATAAATTCAAATTTATTCAATATTTTACAAATAACAAATAATGTTGTAATTGAAGAAATTGCCGAAGGAGATTCTGAAATAGGAAAATACATGGATGCATTTAGAGAATTAAAAATTGAAAAGAAAAAACAAATAGATGAAACTGCAATTTACATAATCACTAATAGAGATACTCAAGATAAATTCCAATTTGCTGTGAGGAGCCAAGCTCTTTCAACAAACCCAAACTTACCATAAAATGAAAATAATAGAAAAAAAAGAGGTGAAAACATAAAATATTGATTTCAAAATATGCTCCAACAACTAATGTCTTTGCCATGAGGCGATAATTAAATTTATCAAAGGCGAGCAGAGTGAGTCAATTAACTTAAAATAAAAAATGAAAAAACAATTACTATTAATTTTTGGAATATTTTTGTTAGTTGGAACTTTGTTTTTTGTCTCTTCTGCTGAAATGTCTTATTGTTGTGAAAAATTAGTAGAAGACAATGCTCTTTGTAAACCAGCTTCAGAAATTTCAGAATGTGTGCAAACAGTTACTTGTGGAGATCCTTCTAATCCTCATGAATGTAAAGTAACGCCAACTTCTTGTGAATCAACTTCTTACTGTAAAACAGGAACATGTATGAATACTCAGGCAGGAGAATGTAGTCCTAATTCTCCTTTGGCTGAATGTGAAGCTAATGGTGGAACATGGGATGCAGCAGAAATGAAAGATTTGCCCCAATGTCAATTAGGTTGCTGTATTTTGGGAGACCAAACATCTTTTGTAACACAAATAAAATGTACAGATTTGTCTTCTGAATATGGATTGGAAACAAACTATCATCCAGAAATAGATAGTTTTGGAGAATGCCAAGATTTAGCAAATCCAAATGTTGAAGGAGCATGTGTTTTTGATGAAGGCTCAAAAAGAACTTGTAAAAGGTTGACAAAATCAGAATGTCAAGAGTTTGAAGGAACTTCTGGAGCAACAAATGTTGAATTTAATGAAGGTCTTTTATGTTCAAATGAAGATTTAGCGACAGATTGTGGACCAAGTAAACAAACAACTTGTTATGAAGACAGAGTTCATTTTATAGATACTTGTGGAAATTTAGCTAATGTTTATGATTATAATGAAATAACAGAAACAATATATTGGAATAAAATAATTGAACCGGAAGATAGCTGTAGTATTGAAGAAGATGGAGAAGAAAAATGTGGTAATTGTGATTATTTTGAAACAAGCAGCATATGTAAAACAGAAAAATTGGGTGGTGGAAGACAAGCAATAGAGGGAGATTATGTTTGCGCAGATTTGTCTTGTAAGATGGATTTAAATGGAGATGGAGATTTTACTGATGTAGGAGAAAAAAGAGAACACGGTGAAAGTTGGTGTGGAACAAATGCAGTTGAAGGTGAAGAAGATTCTCCAGGAGCAAGATATTTTGTAAATAGATGTTATGAAAGCGAAGTCACAACAGAACCCTGTTCAGAATTCAGACAAGAAGTTTGTTATGAATCTGATGAAACAGGAAAAACTAATGCTCAATGTGTAGAAAATTTATGGAAAGATTGCGCCGAACAAGAAACGGAAGATGATTGTATAAATTCAGATGTTCGGGATTGTGTTTGGACCTCTGTTGATTGGTATAATCCTAGTGATTATGAATTTTTTGATGAAGTAATTATGAGCCATACAACAGTCACAAATTTTGGTCTTGATGAATTTGTTTCGACGGATCCAAGTGATTTTCTTGGAGAGGGTTATTGTTCACCAAAAAATACAACTGGCTTACACTTAAAAGAGATAGAAGATGAAGAAATTGAAGTTTGTATGAATAATAGTTATTCTTGTGAAATTTCTTGGGTAGAATTAAGAGAAATTTTAGATTCTATGCAATCAGAATCAGGGAGGGATAGATTTTTAGAAGCGGGTTTTGAATGTGTAGATAAAGATGGAAATATAAGGGATGAATGGTTAGAAGAGATGAATGACAAATGTGTTCTTTCCGGAGATTGTGGAAAATCAAAAAACTTTTTAGGAAATTTTGGACATAAAAATGATTTAATGAATTTTGTTGAACGTTCAGATGAGGATGTAGGAGATTGGTATATAGAAACTGCAGATACTTCTTGGATTTCTGCTTGGAGAATGTTGACTCCTTTTACTCAATCGGGATTTTCTAATATAATTTATTTACGTAAAATAACAGAAACAGTAACATTCAATTGCGAACCATGGACTCCTCCAAGAGGTGGAGAAAACTGTGAAGAATGTAACCTTCAAGATATACCTTGTACTGAATACCAGTGTTCTTCTTTAGGCCAAGGGTGTGCAACAATTACTGATGAAAACGGAAACTTATTTTGTTACCATGATAATAAAAACGAACCAAATCCTCCCGTAATTTCTTTAATTGACGAATTACCGGAAGGATTTGAATGGAGCGATAAAACTGCAACAAGCATAACTGAAAACGGAGTAAAATTAATCCATCCAGATGCAAACCCTACGAATGTTGAAGCAGGAGATAATTGTATTCCAGCTTATACACCATTTGACATAAAAATTCATACAGATGAATTGGCAAATTGTAGATATGACACTAAAAGAATAAGTGCATCAGAACATCCTTCTCCAGAGTTTTTCGAATTAATGGAAAAGAAATTCAATCACCATTCAGGAAACATGTATAACCATACAGCAAGCTTTGTTTTACCAGATCCAAATTATATAGAAGATGCATACAATATTACAATTGATCCTGCAGAAGAATATGAAATATATGTTCGATGCATGGATGGAAATGGAAATGCAAACGCTGCAGAATTTGAAATTAAATTCTGTATTGATGATGGACCAGATACAACCCCTCCATGGATTGAAGAAGCAACAATTGACAATGGCGCATTCATAGGATATGAACAAACAGAGGTAGACGTAACTTTTACTGGAACAGAATTTGTAGACTGTAAATGGGATAGAACAGATTTAACATTTAATCAAATGGCTAATAATATGACTTGCAATGGTTATTATTGTGATGCAACTTTAACAGGATTAATTTCAAATAGTGTAACTCCAAATAAATATTTCATAAGATGTAGGGATCAACCCCATTTAGCACTTTATCCAGAAAGAGCAAGTGAAAGAAACACAATGCAAACTTCTTATGTTTACACTCTTTATGGTTCCCTACCTTTAGGAATAAGATCTGCCGGACCAAATAATACAAAATTAAGTGGGCCAACAGATGTGATACAATTCAATTTATCTGTTGAAACTTTCGGAGGAGCAGAAGAAGGAAAAGCAACTTGTTATGCAGAAGGTGTTGAATTTGTAAATACTGGAGCTGTTTATCACACTCAATCTTGGACTGCAGATGCAGAAGGTTCTCCTCACACAGTGGAAATAAAGTGTATTGATGCAGGAGGAAATACTGCAACAGAAGAAATAACTTTCAATATATCAGAAGACAAACAAGAACCAATGATTGTAAGAGCATTTAAGGATTCAGGTTATTTGAGGCTAATAACAAATGAACCAGCACAATGTGCATATTCAGTAGTAGATTGTAACTTCGCATTCACAGATGAAGGAATAATAAATATAACTGCTTTCAATACAAATGAACATCTTTTAGTTTGGAACACAGACAATAACTTTTATGTAAGATGTAAAGACAAATATGACAATCCTCCTGATGTCGGAACTTGTTCAATTGTTGTAAGAGCTTCAGATTTATTTGGCGAGGATTAGTAAAAAGATTTATAATCTTACATATCTTACTTTTTTCATGGAACTATTAAATATAAAATCTTCAAAAATAACTTCAAAAGGGCAATTCATTATTCCTTCAGAACTCAGGAAAAAAAAAGGATTTCAAGAGGGAGATAGAGTTGCAATAATAACGTATGAAGATAGAATTGAAATTAAACCTTTGAATAAAATTCAAGAATCAATGCAAACAGCATATGCTTCAGAAAAATCTCTAGGAAAAGATTGGAATACAAAAGAGGAAAACAAAGCATGGGAAAATTTGTAAAAGGAGAAGTTGTGGTTTTACCTTTTCCATTTTCAGATTTATCTTCTTCAAAAAGACGTCCAGCTTTAATTATCTCAACTCCAAAAGGAGAAGATATATTACTTGCTCAAATAACGTCAAAAATTAATTTGAATCCTTATTCTATCCCTATTACAAATTCATTTGAAAAAGGAAATTTGCCTGAAGAAAGTTATGTAAAAATAAATAGATTATTTTCTGCTGATAAAAATATTATCATTTACAAAAAAGGCAAATTAAAAAAATCAAAAATAAATGAAATAGAAAAAGAAATAATCAAATTAATCAAATATTAAATATATGAAAATGAATAAACAAATAAATTCAAAGAATTCTCAAGAATTATTATTTTTAAAAAAATTATACAAAATTTTTGAGAAAAAAAGTTATATGGTACAGAAAAATATTTATTCGAAAAATTAAATAAAAAATAATTTTATTCGATATAGAATAAATTTTTTTTCTTTCTTTGTTTTCTTCTAAACTCCAATCCCCGACTCCCACTCTCCACTACCAAATTCCCAACTCCCAACATCTATGCCCTACTTCCCAACCCCCACTCTCTAATCCCCAACCTCCAATTCCCAATTCCCTCCTCCTACTTCCCAACTCCCAATCTCCAACCCTCATATTCTACTGCTCAATTTCCAACTCCTACCCCTAATTTTATAAACAATATTTCCTTAAACTAATCATGGCAAAAAGAGGTCAGATGAAAATGTCTTTTGGAATGATTTTTTCAATCATTCTAATAATAGCTTTTCTTGCATTTGCATTCTATGCAATAAGAAGTTTTTTGGGTATGCAACAAGATGTTCAAATAAATCAATTTACAGAAAATTTACAAAACGATGTAGATAGACTTTGGAAAAGTACTTCGGGCACAAAAAATGTTGAATATGCTTTACCTTCAAAAATAGAAGAAGTTTGTTTTTATTTAGATGAAGATAGTATCTATAATATGAAATTACAACAAGAAAAAATATTTACAGAATATAATGTAAAAAATATTGATATAATTGAAACTTTGGAAGGAGAGAATCAAATTTGTAAAGATGTGAATGAAGGTAAAATCAATTTTAAATTACAGAAAACATATGACAATCCTTTAGTCAAAATAGTTTTAGAGTGATTCAGTCAAATTTTTATGGATAAAAATTATCCACTCCCACTAAACACAGAGACGGTCTACTCTCACTCCGTGAAAGTATCGTTAAACTCATGAAGTTCGTTTATTGAACTTTCAGAAATGGTCGCCCTTCGGGTGTCCTTAATAAAATAAAAATAAAATTAAGAACATATGAAAAAAGGATATTTAGATATTTCATTTTCTTGGATATTTGCAATAATTGTTGGAGCATTTATTTTATTTTTTGCAATACAAGGAGTTTCAAAATTAGGAAATGTAAGACAAACCGCTACAGGTGCAGAAGCAGGAGTGGAACTTGAAATTTTATTAAATCCTTTAGAAACTGGATTGGAAACAGGAAGTACATCCAGATTAACAATGCCAATTTATTCAAGACTTTTCATGGATTGCGACACTTATGGAGAATTCGGAAATCATTATCTATTAGTCCAAGAACAAGTAAAAAAAGAATGGCAGTCAAGTGGAGTTAACATAAAATTCCAAAATAAATATTTATTCTCGGATTCAACAATAGATGGAAAACATTTTTATCTTTTCACAAAACCTCTAGAATTACCTTTCAAAGTAGGCTCTTTAATTTACATGACTTCTTCTGAAAAAGAATATTGTTTTCATAACCCTCCTGAAGAAATAGAAGAAGAATTAACTGATTTAAATCAAGCAAACATCAAAGTTAATGAATGCGAAGAAGATCAAATCAAAATATGTTTTGATTCAACTCCAGGCTGTGAAATAAGAGTAAATTACAATTTAGGAACAGTTGAAAAGAAAGAAGGCAAAATGTATTTTGCAACAGATTCATTAATGTATGCCGCAATATTTTCTAATCCAGAAATTTATGAATGCGAACTACAAAGAGTTCTAAAAAAAGTTTCAAAACTAGCAACAATTTACCAAGAAAAAGCATTTTTGCTAGTAAACCAAGGTTGCACAAGTGATTTAGTTTCTGACTTGACAATTTTACAAAATCAAATAGATTCTTTTGAGTCTTCCCAAGATTTGAATACACTTGTAAATGTTTTAGAAAACTTAGAAAAAAAGAATGAAAATTCGAGGTGTAGGTTATGGTAGAGAAATCATTAATTTTTCGAGGTAAAAAAATTAGAAAGATCCTACATAAAGGGGAATGGTTTTTTTCAGTAATTGATGTAATTCATGTTTTAACAGATTCGGTGAATCCCAGAAATTATTGGAATATGTTAAAATCAAGAGAACTCAAAAATAAAGTTGAGTTGTACACATATTGTGTACAACTGAAATTAAAATCTATGGATGGAAAATCATATTTGACTGACTGTGCAAATAAAAAAGGAATTTTTAGAATAATTCAATCAATTCCATCAAAAAAAGCAGAACCTTTCAAACTATGGCTTGCAAAAGTTGGTTCTGATAGAATAGAAGAAATAGAAAATCCTGAATTAGCACAAAACCGGGCAGAAGAATATTATAAAAATAAAGGTTATCCAAAAGAATGGATTGAAAAGAGAATAAGAGGTATTGCCATTAGGCAAGATTTAACTAATGAATGGAAAGAAAGAGGAATCAAAGAAAACAAAGAATTTGCAATTTTAACCGATGAAATATCTAAAGCAACTTTTGGAATATCAATTTTTAATCATAAAAAAATAAAGAAATTAAATCCCTTAATAAAAAATGAAAATCTTAGAGATAATATGACCGATTTAGAATTAATTTTTTCAATGCTTGGAGAAAAAGTAACAACTGAAATAACAAAACAAGAAAACAAAGAGGGTTTTGATGAATGTTTAGATGCAAGCTTGAGGGGAGGGAATGTTGCAGGAAATGCCAGAAAAGAAACAGAAAAAGAAATAGGTAAAAAAGTTGTTTCAAATAAAAATTATTTAGATATTTCAAAAAATCAAAAGAGGTTAAAAATAAAATGAAAAACAAAAAAGCTCAAATGAAAATACAACAAATGGCCTTCATGTTAATCGCAATCACAATTTTCTTTGTTTTAGTAGGTTTGTTTGCTCTTTCATTTAGTTTCGGAGGACTTAAACAATCAAAAGCAGCATTAGATGAAAAAAATGCACAACTATTAGTATCAAAATTAGCAAATTATCCAGAACTTTCATGTGAGAATGCATATGGTGGAGACAGGGTAAACTGTGTAGATTTTGATAAAGCAATCATTTTGAAAACTCATCCAGAATATTCTCAATATTTAGATTTGAAAAATGTACAAATAAAAAAAATGACTTCAGAAGAAGAAATAGTTTGCACACAAGAAAACTATCCCAATTGTAATTTTTTATCCTTATTTGAAGAAGAATCAGAAGGGAATGATAGGTCTTCTTTTGTTGCACTGTGTAGGAAAGCAAGTTTTGAAGGACAAGTTTATGATAAATGCGAATTAGCTCGGCTAATAGTGAGGTTTTAAGATGAAAAATAAATTGAAAAACAAAGCACAATCGGAAATGGTAGGTTTCGCAATAATAATAGTTATTGTAGCAGTATTAATACTAGTTTTTCTTTCAATTTCTTTAAACAAATCAAATGAAGATTATACAGAAAGTTATGAAGTAGAGAACTTCATACAAAGTTTTTTACAATATACAACAGATTGTGCAATAAATTATGAACCAAATTACCAAGATATAAGAAAATTAATCTTCAGATGTGCAGATGAACAAAATTGCCTAAATGGAGACTATTCATGTGATGTTTTGAATGAAACTTTATCCGAATTAGTAAATTTAGGATGGAATGTAGGGCCAGAATGGCCAAACAAAGGATATTCTTTAGAAATTATTGCAAATAATGAATCTTTGATTGATTTATCAAAAGGAAACACGACTGAAGTAAGCAAAGGAGCATTACAATCCTTCAGTCAAGGTTCAACTGGGAATAAAGTGGATGTATTTTTTGTTGTTTACTCAGGAAACACTATATCTTCAAGTGAATAATCATATGATCAACTACTATTTCTGGCTTATGTCTAATCCTATTTTTGGTTTTTTCAGCAATTAATTCAATAAATCCAAATCTTTCCAATAATTTAACATCATCAAAAACAGCCTTAAATGGCCGATTAAGAGTTTTAGCCAATGCATAAATTGAACCTGGTTTCTTATATTTTACAACATCCAGAATTTTAGCCTTTTCTTTAGATAATAATTTTTTCAATGAAGAAAGTCCATCAAAATCATAGTCCTCTTCAGGATCATCTTTACTTCCAAATAAGGAAAAACCACCCTTCGATTCTTTTATGAACACTTCTCTTACCTTTGTTTTTGACATTTTTTAATTACCCTCGACAAACTAATAATATATATTATTTTTGAATATATATAGTTTTCGGAAACATTTTTGTAAAAATTTTTTTGTACTTTCCATTTAGGGACACCGAAACACTTATAAGTAAAACCTCTAATATGGCCCTTTATCGAGGATGGACCAAAAATTGAAGTCACAAACTTTAAAAAGGAAAAAGAGTTACCATTAGTACACTCATCATGGGTGTTCTTATAGGGAATAAGATGCATTTGCCGCAAACGAATGCGAGATTTCTCTATAAGTTAAGACTGAGTAGTTCCCCTATAGCTATTTAGTTGGAAAACTTGGTCGTCCTAGACGATTGACTACAGAGGTAGAAAGGAGGGTAAAAAATGAAAAAAATGAAATTCAAAAAAATCTCAGCGATTTTAAGTGGTGTTCTAGTTGCTGGTTTAACAATCGGATCTGCAGCTGCTGCAAGTTACCCTGCTCCTTTCGTGGATGACGGTGTAGCTGACGTAGCTATTGTATACGGTACTGGTGCTGGTGTATCTTCATTAGATATGGTACAAGCTGGAAACATACAAACTTCTTTAGGAGACTATGTTGAAGGTGAAA
>CAYSCL010000023.1:1717-13238 GCA_964429545.1 Candidatus Woesearchaeota archaeon | reverse complement strand
GTGTTGTTTTGCCTACTCTTGGTTTGGCTTTGATCCCTTTGGCTTCGGCGATGGTCGGAGGTGGTTTAACTTTTATTCATGTTTTTGTTATATTTAATTTAATTATTCCTTTCATAGTGTTTTATTTAACTGACCAGGCTTTGGCTCTTCGTCCTGGAGGATATGGGGAAACTAGTTTATTGGAAAAGAATCCTAAATATCATAAATACAAAGATAAATCTGCATATAGAAAATATTTTGTTTTATTTTTGCCTTTTCTTATTTTAAGTTTAGTTCCTATTTTGTGGGGCTTTACTCCTTTGCCTCAAATGTTGGGAGTCCCTGCAGATTTTACATTGGGTGAAATTGGATTAGGTTTTTTGGGTGAAGGAGAAATGTTTTTTGGATTTTTAGATACTTCAACGGGGGTTAAAGGACCTTTTGGAATAGGTGCTTTATTGTTAGGAATGTTGTTTCCTTTGTGTTTGGCTTTAATTTTTAGTATGTCCTATGCTGAAAGAACGAAGGAGATGATTGTTGAGAGAAAGAAGACAAAACAGTTGGAGAAGGAATTTAATAATTCATTGTTTCAGTTAGGAAATAGATTAGGTAATGGTGTGCCTCCTGAATTAGTTTTTGGAAGGGTGGCTGAATCTTCTCGTGGTTTGAAAACAGGGGACTTTTTTGCAAGGGTTAATTATAATATTCGTCAAATGGGGATGAGTGTTGATAGGGCAATTTTTGACAAGAATCGAGGGGCTTTGAGGTTTTATCCTAGTCAATTGATTGCAACTTCTATGAGGGTTTTAATTGAATCGGCTAAGAAGGGTTTGAAGATTGCTGCAGTTAGTTTGATGAGTATTTCTGAATATGTTAAGAATATTGACAAGATTACAGTTAGGTTGAAGGATATGTTGGCAGAGATTTCTAGCGATATGAAAAGTAATATGACTTTCTTGGCACCTTTGCTTTCTGGTATTGTTGTTGGTTTGGCTGTTATGATTACAAGTATTTTAGGTAAGTTGCAATTGGGGAGCTTGGGGGATACTGCTGGTGCCGGTCTTGGGGGCCTGGGAGATTTATTGAATATTTTTGATTATGCTTCAATGATTCCGCCTTATTTTTTACAAATTGCTGTTGGAATTTATTTGATTGAAATAATTTTTATTTTAACTTCTACATTGGTTACAATTGATTCGGGTGAAGATGAACTTGAAAGAACTTATAAAACTGGATTGAATTTGAAAAAAGGAATAATGTTATATTTCATTACTGCTTTACTTTCTGTGATGGTGTTGTTTATTTTGGCTTCGGTTGTTTTGGGTAATCTAATATAAGTTTGTGGTAAGTTGGAGTTGGGATTTTGGAAAAAGGGATATTAATAAATTTTATAAGTATATATTACATGTTTTTTTTATGAAGAGGTGGAAGATTGGATTATTAATTGTATTATTTGTTGGTTTTTTATTTAGTTTTGCTTATCTTGATAGTACTTTAACTGGGAGGGTTGTGGATACAAATAAAATTGATTCTAGTTATAGTATTGGAGATGATTTTATTTCCGTTTTAGTTAATTTGTATAATTTCCCTTTTTTGGATGAATTTATTTTTAATTGGGATGGAACTAATTATAATATTTATGATGAAAACTTGATCTTAATGATGAATTTTGAAGATAATGTTTTTGATGTTTCTCGTTATGGACATAATGGGATTATTTTATCTGGCGTTGATTATGTAAATTCTAAATCTTCCAAAGGTTTGAATTTTACTGGAGGTGAAGGAATTAATATTTCTGCACATGAGGATTTTAATGTTGATGAGTTTACTATAAGTTTGTGGGTTAAGCCTGACAAGACAAGAACTGTTTTGGATTTTGATTCAAGGGATTTGCATACTTGTTATATTGATGGAAATAATGATGCTTATTGTTTTGGAGATAATACTGCTGGAAAACTGGGGGATGGAACTACAACTCAGAGTTATTTGCCTGTAAAAGTTTCTGGAGATTATAAGTTTAGGGAAATTGCTGTTAGTGAAGACGCTAGTTGCGGAATTTTGACTAATGATTCTGTTGTTTGTTGGGGTGAAGGTGGAACTGGTGAATTAGGAAATGGTGGGACTGCTGACAGTTCAACTCCTGTTTTTGTTAACACTAATTTAAATTTTACAACTTTGACTTCTGCTAATCACTTGATGTGTGGATATTTGGAGAATGGTTCTGCTGTTTGTTGGGGTTATGGTTCTGCGGGACAATTTGGTGATGGAGTAAGTTCTAATAGATTAACTCCTGCATTTATTGCCCCTTCTTGGAATTTCACCCAATATGCTTTTGGTGAAGTTCATACTTGTGGAATTTTGTATAATGGAACTGTTTATTGTTGGGGAAATAATGGGGAAGGTGAAAGAGGGGATAATTCTACTTTGGTTGGAGATGGAGGAGTTGTTGTAAATACTCCTGTTCCTGTTGTTGGAGATAATTTAACTTTCAAATGGATTGATGCTGGGGAAGACCAGAATTGTGGGATTTTGACTAATGGCAGTTTGATGTGTTGGGGTGAAAATGCTGAGCATCAACTTGGAGTTGAAGGAATTGATAGGAGCTTGTATCCAATTTTTGCTGATACAAGCTTAGATGGTTTTGATAGAGTTTATTTGAGCAAACACGTTGGTTTTGGTTTTTTGGAAAATGGGAGTGTTGTTGCTTGGGGTTGTTCCATCACTCAAAGTAGTTATGGTGAGGGGACAATAAATTGCTCAACAAAACCTATCTTAGTCAATTGGGATTTTGATTATGAAATTGATACTTTGACAAATCCTGTTTGGAATTCAGAGCATTATTGTTTCCTTAATGATGGTTTGCCTTATTGTTGGGGCGAAAGTAAAGGAAATAATGGCTTGCCTTTTGATTCTAGATATATATCTTTTCCTGTGAAATTTTTACTAAATAATACAATTTTTAATAGTCGTGATGAAATATTTTTTGGGGGCAGGAATTATTGTTTATTGATTGATGGAAATCCTTATTGTGTAGGAAATAATGTTTTTAATAATCTCGGTACGGGAGAAAAAAAAGATGTTATATCTTATCCCACTTCAATTTTGAGAAATTTTGTTTTTGATAAATTTTTCAAATCTGTAGATGTTTCTTGCGGAATTTTAGAAAATGGATCAGCTATGTGTTGGGGAAGGAATGATTTTGGCCAATTAGGGGATAATACTACCCTCAGTAGAGATTCTCCTGTTTTTATTTATGGAAATTATTCTTTTGATTCTTTATATCTTGCCCATCTAGCCCATCCTGTTTGTGGCCTATTACAAAATGGAACAGCTATGTGCTGGGGAAGGAATGATTTTGGCCAATTAGGAGACAATAGTACTATTCAGAAAGAAATTCCAACTACAGTCTATGGAAATTATAATTTTTCTTCCTTGGATGTTGGAAGATTTTCAGTTTGCGGAATTTTAGAAAATGGAACAGCTATGTGCTGGGGAAGGAATGATTTTGGCCAATTAGGAGACAATAGTACTATTCAGAAAGAAATTCCAACTCCAGTTTATGGAGATTATACATTTAATTCTATTTCTAGGGGTCTCTATCATACTTGTGGCTTATTACAAAATGGAGCAGCAATGTGTTGGGGATTAAACAATGATGGACAATTAGGAGATAATACAACTGTTGAAAGGTATATTCCCACCTCCGTTTATGGAAATTATAGTTTTTCTGAAATTTCTTTAGCTCCTTATTTTACTTGTGGCTTATTACAAAATGGAGCAGCAATGTGTTGGGGAAGAAATAATTATGGCCAGTTAGGTAATGGTAATTTTGATAATTCAAAGATTCCTGTTTTTGTTTTAGGAAATTTAACATTTTCAGAAATCTATCCAAAATTTTTCTCTGTTTGGGCAATAGAAAAAAATTCACAAGATATTTATTCTTTTGGTGAAAATGTTTATGTTTCTGCCCAAACTGGAGAAGATTTTTATCCAGTTTCAGAACCAATATCAATCTATACAGAAGACATTTTTTCTAAAGAAGAAAAACAATTCAAAGTTGGCTTGACTTATGATGGAAATTTGAGAGCCATTTCTGCTTTGAGATATTTTGATTATGAATTGGAGGATGATTGGAATAATGTTGTTTTGAAGGTTGGAGATGATGTTGGATTATATGTTAATGGAGATTTAGTTGATACTCATGAGGGAGTTATTATTCCTAAAGATATTTTAGATGATTTGGAAATTGGTAAAAACTCAAATGCTCAAATAGATGAACTTCGTATGTATAATCGTTCTTTGTCTAATTCAGAGATTCAAATGTTGTATAAATCTAATTTGAAGAAAGTTGGAAATAATTGGGAATTTGAATTTGAGACTCCAAAGGAAAATAAGAATTATGATTTTTTTGCTAAAGCAATTTTTGGATCTAGTGTTTATGAATTGGCTTTGACTACAATTGAGGCTTATAGTGGTTCTACTGGAATTAAATCTACAAGTTCTTCTATTACAAGTGGAGGAAATAAATTTTTAGATGAACCTTATAGTGCATTTTATCAGGGAAATCAAACTTTGAATTTTGATATTGCTGTTGGAGAAGAGAATGTTTCGGAATCAGTTACAAAAGTTGTGAAGGAAAGCCATTCTATGACTGTTGAAGAAATTAAAGATGATTCGGTTGTCCTTCTTTTTGAAAGTGATCCTATTAGGATTGAATTAAAAGTTAATGAATCTGAAAAAATTGATTTACAAAATGATGGGACATATGATATTTTTGTTCAATTGATTTCCATTGTTAATGGAAAACCAAATATTGTTTTAACACCAATAAAAGAAACTGTTGAAGAAAAAATAGAAGAAGTTGTTGAAGATTGGAAAGAAGGGAAAACTCCTGAAGAAATTGAGCAAATTGAGAAAAAATCTAATTTGGTTTATTGGATAGTTTTAGGAATTGTTGGATTGGTTTTGATTTTTATTTTGATTAGATTTCTTGTTATGAAAAAGAAAAATTAGTAATCTTTATTAAAACATTTTTCTTAGTTGTTTTATGAAAAAGAGGATTGATAATATTAAACAAAAAATAAATTTTTCTAAAAATAAAAGAGGAATTATTTCAGAATATTTGCCTTGGCTTTTGATTGCTATTGCGATTTTAGTTATTTTGATGATTGCAGTTTTTGTTTTGAAGGATAAGGGCTTATCTGTTTTAGATAAATTTCAAGGACTTTTTAGGAGGAGATAATGGCAGAGTTGACAATTAATCAATTAATCAAATTAATTTTAGGAATTTCTGTTTTTGTTGCAGTAGTTATTGGAGCTTATTTTGTTTTCAAAGATAAAATTTTCGGGTTTTTTGAAGGAGTTGATATTCCTGAGTTTTGGAGGGCTTTGGTAAGATGAAAATTTTGAATTTTATGGGTTCCCACTTCAAGTTCAGGTTTCGCTTTGCTCAACCTGAAAACCCGCCCTTATGCGACGCGGAATTTCCAAGTAAAATTAAACAAAATTCAAAATTTTCTAAGAATAAAAAAGGAATGCTTCTTGCAAGTGAGACTTTGAAAATTGTTTTGGCTGTTATTTCGATTGGTTTTTTAATTTATCTTCTTGCTGCTATTTATTTTAATAGTGGGGATACAAAAGATTTGAAAAAAGCTGAAGCAACCATGGAAAGGATTGATTTGATATTGGATAGATTGGGTGAGGCTAATTTTTCTGGAGAAACTGTAACGGAAATTAGTCCTGCTGGATGGAAAATATTTTCTTTTACTGAAGCTGAAGTAAAACCTAATTCTTGTTCTGGGGAAAATTGTTTATGTATTTGTGAAGATACTTTAATTGATAATTGGGATAGGCAGGTTCAAAGATGTGATGATTTGGGAGTTTGTAGTGTTGTTCCAAATTTGATGGAATTTCAAGATATAGAAATTGAAAAAGCAGATAATCCAACTAGTATTTTTATTGAAGAGAGAGGTAATTGGGTGGAGGTGACCGAGATATAATGAATTTGGATACTTTAATTAAATATGTTGTATGGCTTGTTTTATTTGGAATTGCTGCATATGGAATTTATAGATTATTTGGGGGTTTGGGAGTTGCTTGAGAAAATGGTAGAATCTATTTTATCATTTTATAATATCAAAAAAATTTTTGGGAAAAATGAAGTTTTGGAGGATGTTTCTTTTTATGTTGAAGAAGGAGATATTTTAGGTTTTGTTGGAAAAAGTGGAAGCGGAAAAAGCACTTTATTAAATATACTTCTCGGCATATTATCTCCGAATTCTGGAAAGATTTATTTTAGGAATAAAAATGTTACAAAAAAATCTAAAGAATTGAAAAAAGAAATAGGTTATGTTTCTCAAGATAATTCTTTGTTTCCTGAATTGAGTCTTGAAGAAAATTCTTATTATTTTGGAAAACTTTATTCTGTAAATAAAAAAATCATTAAACAAAGATTTTCCAATTTTGTTAAACTTCTTGGATTTGAAGGTTTTGAAAATTTTAAATTATCTACTTTTTCAGGAGGAATGATAAAAAGAGCAAATATATTGGTTTCCTTAATTCATAATCCTAAAATTTTAATTTTGGATGAACCAACAGTTGGATTAGATCCTATTTTAAGAGAGGAATTGTGGCATTATATTAGAGAATTAAACAAAAAAGAGAAAATCACTGTTTTATTAGTAACCCATTTATTGGGAGAAGTAGATGATAATTGTAATAAAGTTGCTGTTTTGAAAAAAGGGAAAATTTTCTCTTTAGCAAAATTGAATGAGTATCGTAAAGCATATGATGAAGATTCTTTTTCAAAAATTTTTAAGGAGATTATGAAATGAAAATAATAAGTATATTTGTTAAAACATTGAAAACTATTTCAAGAAATTGGAAATATTTTTTTGCACTTTTTTTGTTTCCTTTGTTGTTAATTTTTGTTGCAGGGGGAATTTTAAATTCAATTAATGTAGATAATGTCCGAGTTGGTTTTGTTTTTGATTCACCGAGATTTCAAAATGTGGATTTTATGGAAACTAATTATAGAGTATATCCCGATTTGCAAATTTGTTTAAACCAATTATCTTCAGGATCTTTAGGTATTTGCATATATTTTTATGAAGATGGCCTTGAAACTAAAATAAATGTTTATCATGGGGGGACAAATAAAATTGTGGAACAATATGCTCGTAATATAATTTTAGAAGAGGTTTCAAATAAACAAGATATTCTTCTGATGGAAACTTCTGAAAGAATTGAGGAAAATTTGGAATTTTATAAAAAATTATTCTTGGACACTAGAACAAAATTAATGGATACGAAAGCCGAATTAATTTTGGAAAAAGAAAATTTAATTGAACGAAAGCAAGAAGTGGAACAAATTAGGGAAGATTATCTTCAAATTTATTATCCTTTGAAAGAATCTGAAGTTGATTTTCTTAATTTTAAAAATAAAGTTGAATCAAATCAGGAAGATATGGAAGATAGTTTATCAATTATAAAAAGTATTTCTTCAAATATGAATTATTATTTAGATAATTTAAGGGAGGCTCCCTTAACTGAATCCCAACAAGGATATATTAACGAAATTGAATCATATGTATCAGAAGTAAATAATTTTATTTCTTTATATGAAGAAACTTATAATTATGATGAATTGAAAAATATTTTAGATAATGTAGAATTAATTTATTTAAAATTAGACACAATAAAAAATGTTTTGGATAATACCATTGTTGATTTAGAAAGATCAATAGAAAAAATGGATGAAATTATTTTGAGTATTGGCTTTTATTTGAAAGATTTAGAGGGATATATGCAAGGTTTGTATGACTTTAAAGAAGAATCTGAATATAAGGGAATAAAATGGCAAATAATTTCTTTGTCTTCTTCTGATAATCCTATTTTATTATCTTTTCCTTTATTGGTTTCTATAATTATCATGTTTACTTCTGTTATTTTATCTAATATGAGTTCTTCAAAGCAAATACATGAAAAAAGTTATTTTAGGGAAATGATAACTCCTGTTAAAAAGAGGAAATTTTTATTTTCAAATTATTTAGTTAATTTGTTTTTTGTATTAATACAAATAATCGTATTAGTTTTTATGGGATTATTTTTTATTGGTATTCCTTCTGAAAGTATTTTTTCTTTCATTTTGGGTTCTCTTTTAATATCAAGTATTTTCATATTTATTGGTTCAAGTATTTCTTATTTAGTTAGGCAAAAATCCCTTTCTTCTTTAATTTCTATTTTTGTCTTGATTTTTTCTTTTGTAATTTCAAGTGTTATAGCCCCTTCAATCTTGATTAATCGAGAACTTCAACAAATTATGGGATTGAACCCTTTTGTAATATTTAATAATTTTTTAGAGGCTATTTTTATTTCTCAATTAAGTTTTGAGCAAGTTTCTGGATTTTTATTCAAGATGTTAATTTTCTTTTTTATTTTTGGAATTGTTTTAATTTATTCAAGAATAAGACATGATAAAAAAATTGGAGCCTAGGAAATTATTTAAAGTATTTTTTATTGTTTTATTTATGAAAAAAGAGATGTTAATAATTTTATTTTTAGGTATTTTTTTAATTGGGTTTGTTGGTGCAGAAGACTGCATTTCACAAGGAAACGGAGTTTATCTTTGTAAACAAGGCCAAGTTTTTGAAAATACGGTAGAGATTTCAAAACTAACTGAAGATTATGTAGTCATTAAAACTTTTGGAAATTTGAAGGAATCAGTTAGTGATCCTTTATATTTTGAAGATGAATATTTTATAAGGAATAAAAATTTAAAAAAACAAAAAATAACTATTGGAGAAATTGAAGTTGAAGAAGGAGAGTTTTTTGTTTTAGTTTTATATGGAAATGGAATCGAAGAAAAAGAATCAGAATCAAGAATAGATATAGGAAATTTTGGCGATTGTAATTCTAGTTGTGCTTGGTTTGGAGAGTGCTATGATTATGGTTATCGAAAAAATTTCAAATCTGGAAATATTTTTTGTTCAAAAGTTTCGGGAAAATTTATTGAACAATATGATTATGGGGAATATTGTGAAAATAATTTTGAATGTAAAAGTAATTATTGTGAAAAAAATGAATGTACTGAAAAAGGATTTTTTAGAAAAATTTTGGTTTGGTTCAGAAGAATTTTTTAAATAAATTTATAATAGTTATTTTCTTCTTATTTTTATGGGAAATAAACGTGGTGAAATGACTTCACAACAAATTGTGATTTTGATTATTCTGGTTGCTAGTTTTGCTGTTCTTTTATTTTTTCTTTTCAGATTAAATTTGGGGAGTGAAACTGAAAAAGAAATTTGTCATAATTCTGTTGTTACTAGAGGTAGTGCTGTTGTTCCTACTGAAGCTGTTCCTTTGGATTGTCAACGTAGTTATATTTGTATAAGCGGGGATGGAAGTTGTGAAGAAATGACAAAACCGTCTGTGAAAAAAGTAAAAACTAAAGAAGAAATTTATGATGTTTTGGCCAATGAGTTGGCTGATTGTTGGTGGGTTTTTGGTGAGGGGAAAATCAATTATGTTGGGGAAGACATAATCCCTGGAATGTATTGTTCTATTTGTAGTCAAATTGCTTTTGATGATAGTTTAAATGAAATTATTGAATCTGGAGAATTGGATAAAGAAGAGTTTTACCAATATATGAATTTAAAAAATATGACGGGGAATGATGAAACTTATTTGGAATATTTGGGGTTGGAAAATTATTATGAAAATTTGGATAGGGAATTTGGAATGATTGATTTTGATAAACAATATTATGTCTTAACTGGGATGAATAGTGATGTGAGTACTTGGGGATATGTTGCGGTTGGTGCAGCTGTTGTTGGAGGAATTGCATTTGCTCCGTTTACTTTTGGTGGGAGCGCAGGCTTTGTTGCGGGTACTCTTTTGGCTGTTGGGGGCGGAACTGCGGGTTATTTTGTTGCCCCTGTTGTTCAAGGAGAGGTTGGAAATAGAATAATTTCTCCTTCGTTGATTGAAGCAAATTCTGAAGAGTTTGAAGGTTTGGATTGTAAGAGTATTACTACAAGTAATTAATTTTTATTTGGAAATAAAAATTATTGATTAAATGAAAATGGGAGAAAAGATTATTGATGAGATATTTATGAAGGAATTTTTTATTAGATTACAAATTGAAAAAATGAGTGAACTCTGGAATAATCTGGAAGATGAGATTTGGAATAATTTTTAATTTAAAAATCACTAATAATAAAAAGAACAAATTGTTAGGTAATACTATTGAAGAAAATGATTAAAGAAAAGAAAGGTGAAATTTTAATTGAGAATGTTGTATTTATTATATTGAATGTTTTGTTTTTGGCTATTCTAGTTATGTTTTTGATGAAGCAAGGTCAAGGCGCGGTTTTGCTGGAGAGTTCTTATGCTAAAGAAAGTTCTCTTTTGATTGATGGCGCTAAACCTGGAATGATTTTTACTTTGAATATGGGGGATGGAATGGAAATTGCTGAAGAAAATGGGATTGATTTTTCTGATGTTGTTGAAGTTGGAAAAAACTATGTTATTGTAAAATTAACTGATAAGGGAGGCTATAAATATACATTCTTTAATGATGTGAATGTTTCTGCATATCCAGATAAAGTGGAAAATGAATATAATGGGATGTATGTTTTTACAATTTCTAAAAGATGAGAATGAAAAACAAAAAAGGTGGAGATAAATTGATTTCAGTTTATTGGTTTGCTATCTTGGTTATTATTGCAGGGGGGGTTGTTATGATGGTTAATGTTTTTTATAGTTCTCCTTATGATGTTAGGGAAGCTGAGGCTGAAATTTTGGCAACAAAGGTTGCTGATTGCATTTATCCTGGAGGAAAGATGAATTTATTATTAACTAGCCCCACTGGAGCATTTAGGGAATCTTTTAAGGATAATTTTATGGATTTGTGTTCTTTAAATTTTGATGTTGAAGGAGAATTTGAAAGGCCGGATTATTATATTGAAGTTAAATTTTATACTGAAGGAGATCTAGATTTACAAAAATTTGAATTGATTGAAGGCAATTTGAATTGGAAAGAAGATTGCAATCTTGAAGAAGATAGTAGGGAAAAGTTGGCAAAATGTGTTGAGAAAGAATTTTATGCTGCTGACATCACTAATAATATTTATTTGGTTAAGATTTTGTCAATCGTTGGCAAAGGAGATCAAAATGTTAAATAAAAATAATCATGGGCAAATTGGGGAAACTTTAACTTGGTTGATAGCAACAGTGATTATTGTTGCAGTTATGATTTTTTTTATTTTTGGTGCTTCTACTTTGGGCCAGACAAAGAAAATTGGCAATTTTAAAAATTCATTATTCTCGGATGTAACTTTTGAAGGGGACGATATTTTTTTGAAGAAATCTCTTTTTACATATTATTCAATTAATTCAGATTATGAACGTGAACTAATCTTAGATGATTTGGTTAGTTGGGAAAAACAAGGGAAATTTGATTTAAAGTTAAATGAAACAAAAGTTGAAATTTCAAGGAGGAGAAGCTGATGAAAAAAATGAGAAAGATTGATTTTGGAAATTC
>CAYSCL010000023.1:0-1617 GCA_964429545.1 Candidatus Woesearchaeota archaeon | reverse complement strand
CAAAGACCCACACTGATTATAGCACTGAATTTCCAAATAAAATTAATCAAAATCAATCTTTTTTTTCTAGAAATAAAAAAGGAGATATTCCTGTGACAATATTAGTTATAGGGGTTTTTGCAGTTTGTAGTTTGGCCTTGTTAACTTTTTTTATTTCTGATTTTAAAACCAGTAATTCTTTTGTTGGAATTGATATTATGCAAAAGATGAATGCTCAAATTGATGAATATAAATTTTATCAATCTCAGGGAGTTTCTGATGAAAAAATTCAATCTTATTATAGGTTAATTGAGGAAGATGGGCGTAAATATTTGTATTTAGAAAAATATTCTTCAGGTATTTTTGGAAAAGAACAAAAGTTACTATTTTCTGTTCGGTATCCTGTTGCTGGATAGAGTGGGGTTGGGAATTAGGAATTGGAGGTTGGGAATTGGATGTTGGGGGTTGAGGAGAATTTTGCTGAACTGAAGTTCAGGATTTATAGAATAAATCTCACGAAGTAGTTCGGAGATTTAGAAAATTAATTAATGCAGGAAAAATTGGAGGGGAAGATAAAGAATAATTTATTAGAGATTTGATAATTAAATCAGAAGTTTAGTGAAAATTAAATCCCTGTTTGACTATTTAATTTAACGGAGCAATTGATTGTTTATTCATTAAGTAAGTTTTATAAAGTATTTTAGCTATAGAATTGTATTGAGGTGAAGTATATTGAAATCTAAAAAAGCACAGGGGATGAGTACAAATACAATTATTTTACTTATCTTGGGATTAGTTGTTTTGGTTGCTTTGATTTGGGGATTTTCTACTGGTTGGCAATCTTTTAAGAAAATTACAAATCCTACAAATGTTGATTCTTTAGTAGAGGAATGTCAAACTGCTTGTGGTTTAAATCAGATATATAGTTTTTGTTCTGCTGAAAGAACTTTGAATGTTAATGAAGAAGATTTTGAAGTAAAAACAAGTTGTAAGGTTTTGGCAACTTTACCTGCTTTTGAAAAATATGGTTTTGAAGATTGTCCTTCTATTGATTGTGATTTGAATTGTGAGGAAATTATGATTGATGGCAATAATGGTCAAACTGATTTGGAAGCTGGAACTTATGATGTGAGTGTTTTGGCTGACGGACCTTGTTTCATCCAGTAATTTTGTTTCTTTTTGGCTAAAATAAAAAGATTTTGCTTACTCGTGTAGCGCTGCTACACAACGCAACCAAAATCTTTCATTTTCTCTCAAAAATAAAATCAAAATGTTAAAGGCAGGAAGCGAAAGGAAGAAAAGGTAAGAAATTTAAATCTGGTTTTATTATTTATTTTATGTCAGATGATTATGCTTGTGGTGGACGTAGAAATAAGAAGAAAGATAAACGTAGGGAAAAGAAAAAGAATCCTTACAAAACCGGAGGTAGGTTTAGGGCTAGTGCAATAAAAGAAACTGAAAATTCTTCGAAAGATGTGACTAATGTGAAGAAGGCGAAGCATGGAAAGAAGAAAAAGAAGTGAATTCTTTTCCAGGTGTCCTCATTTTATTGCGGATGCTCGCCGACACAGTCGCTTCGCATAAAGAAAAAGAAGTGAATTCTTTTCCAGGTGTCCTCATTTTATTGCGGATGCTCGC
>CAYSCL010000022.1:0-13241 GCA_964429545.1 Candidatus Woesearchaeota archaeon | reverse complement strand
TTTCTCGACGTATATACGGTATTTTTATAAACAATTTTTACTTTATTTTATTATGAAATTGGGGGTGAAATTTGGCTTAGCGCTGGTTATGGGATTATTTTTTGTTAGCTTTGCTTTTGCAGTTGTTCCTTTTGGTGTTGAGACAATTATTGTTGAAAATTCTACTAGGTCTACTCCTGATTCTGCACAAAGTGTTCCGGCTCAAGCAGGAAATGTGACTGAGTTGAACATTTTTGGATATTCTACTACTCAAACTTGGCAAGGGTATTTTGGTAATGTTTCGGGTACCATTCAATTAGCGGATTCTAGCGATAACATTATGTATAATTGGTCCTTGGCTGACCCTGAAGGTGAGATTTATGCTACTCGTCTGGATTCTGTGGCTTGGGAAAATATTGAATGTTTCAATTGGACTGAAAATGGAAGTTGGCTTGAATCTAATTTTAGTATAGAATCTGATGATGTTGATGGAGTTAATGAAACTTTTAATCAATATGACCACCCTTTATTTTATACGAATAATATTCAAATAGATCAAGATAGTTGTATGAGCACAAATATTTTTGATTCCACTGGAGCATCTAATAATAATTATTATGACGAGGTTCTTTTATGGGATGGAAATGATGTTATTTTTACTTCATTGTTGGAGGAAGATAGTATTTCCGGATTTGATAATCGGGACCATGATTTTGAAATGCTTGTTTTGGAAGATGGACATGGCACAGATACTTCTGTAACAGATTATTATTTCTATGTAGAGTTGCAATAAGGATAAATTATATTTATTTTATCTTAGTTTACTGGTCTATTTTAGTAATTAGTTAATTAAATAAAATAGTCTTAATTATAAATTAAAATGATTAACTAATGAAACAAAAGGTTTAAATAACTCTTTTGACATTTTTACACATGGAAGTAGGCAGTTTTCTGGTTGAAAAAAAATGGGATATATTGAAAATTTTGTCTGCTATTCCCAGTTCTCCCACAGAATTGGCGAGTAAATTGGGAATTACCACTTCTTATGTTAGTCAGCAATTAAAATTATTGGAAGCTATTGGGCTTATTTCTAAATCTAAAACAGGCGAATTTGAAAAAGGGAAACCCCGTAATGTTTATAGTATTTCCAATGACTTTGTTTATTTTAATTTGATAAGTAAAAATATTTCTGAAAAAAAATTATTGAATCTAACTCCACACCATAAAGCCATTTTGAATATTTGGTTGATAGATGATGTGGAATACCATTATCCAATTGAAAAATTATTCTGGAAATTGGAAGATTTTTTGGGTGAAATAGAGGGTGTATTTATTGAGAGAGGCTTTGTTCCAAAAGTCTTGATCATTACTGGGTCTAAAGAGGTGAAAAAGAAATTAGGCTCAGTTTCTAAGGGAATGGGAAAAAAGGTGAATTATTCTTTTATTTCAAAGAATGATTTGTCTGCTATTCCCTTAGAAACTCTTTTAGTGTTGCATGATCCAAGTGATATTTTAAGTAAATTAAAAAAGGAGGAAAAAGTTTAGAACAATTTTTTGGGGGAAATGAAAAAACTTGGGGGAGTTAAAAAGAATTTTTGTATGTTTATATTAGCTTTAGCTTTTATTTTGCCTTTTGTTAGTTCTGTTAACATTGGAATTAGTCCTGCAGTGATAAATTTTGAAGAAGTTATGAGGAATGGTTATGCTGAAAGGATGGTGGTGGTTTCTGCTGATTCTCTAGATCCCATCAGTGTAGAATTAACTTCGAGAGGGGAAATAAGTGAATGGTTGAATTTTTCTGAAAGGAATTTTGAAGTTTCTAGGGATGAACCGCATTATTTGAAAGTTTTTGTTAGTCCTTCTATTGATACGCCTAATGGAAATTATTCAGGATTTTTGAGAGTTATGACTAGTCCAACGGGCGATGACATTGAGAATCATGCAGTTGGAAAGATTAGATCTAGTCTTGATTTGTTGATAAATGTTGAAGTAACTGATGTTGAAATTGTGGATTGTGTTGTGTCTGATGTTGAAATTTCTTCTGTTGAAAAAGGGGATGATCTTTTGCTTAGCATGGATGTTTTGAATAAAGGAAATATAAAATTATATCCGCAGGTTTTATTTAATGTCTGGGATTTGGATCAAACCAGTATTTTGTTTGAAGATGATTTTTTTGGAAATGAAATTTTACCTACAACTGAAGAAAGAATTGAATTTAGGGTTAGTTCTAATATTTTTGATGTTAGTCAATATTGGTCAGAAATAGCTGTCCCTGAATGTTTCTATGACTCTCTTCTTACTTTTGATATTTTGGAAGAGGGTTCTTTGAGCGCCAAGGGGTTGTTGTTATCTATCTTGACTAAAAAAGAAGCAGCTGTTGAAGAGACCGTCCCTATTGAAGTTAATTTCAAGAATGTTGGAGAAAAAGAAGTTGAAGCTCAATTTAAAGGAAAAGTTTCTAGGGACGGAAAAATTGTACAGGTTTTAGAGAGCGAGGAAGCATTGGTTTCTGTTGATGATATTGAAAAGTTTTACTTTTATTTTACTCCTCAAAAACCAGGCAAGCATATAATCAGCGGAAGAGTCTATTATAGTGGGAAAAAGACTTTTGAATCTAGTGCTATTTTGGATGTTGAATCTAAAGGTTTTTCTGTGATGCCTCTTGTTTATGGTGTTTTTTTAATTGGAATTTTAGTTTTATTCTATAAAATTAGGAGGGAGAGAAAACTTTATTTGAAAAAGTTGAAATATTTAAAATGAAAAGAGTAATATTGATTTTATGTTTGGTTTTGAGTTTTTCCTTAGTTTTAGCTAGCCAGTCTTTTGAAGTTAATTATGATATTAAAGAAAATAATTCAACAACATTTGGACCTTTACAATTTGACTCTGTATTGTTGAAAGTAAATACAATGGGAGAAATGGTTTGTAAATATAGTTTAACAGAAGGAATTGATTATGTTAATATGGGGGGAAATTTTGACCGAACAGATAGAATAACACATTATTTGGATTTGGTTGATTTACCAAATGCAATTCATAAATATTACATAAAATGTAAAAATAATTCTTTTCTTGATGAACCTGGGGAATTAGAGGTGATTTTTCGGATTAATTCTCGGGTAACAGGGCAAATTGAGTTATCCGAGGATTCTCCTTTGAAAGCAGGCGATTTAGAGTTAAGTTTATATTTAGATAAAGTTGTTAGCCAAACTCCTATTTTAAAATATTCAGTCGATGGGGAAAATTATAGGCCAATTGTTTTGTTTGGTTCCGGAGATAGTTGGAAGGGTTACTTGGTTTTGGAAAAGGATTTGGGAGAAGGAGTTTTATCTTTTCAAATGAAGGCAGTTGATTTGGAAGGTAATCCTGGAGATGAATTGACTTCTGGGAATGCTTTTCAATATGACACTATAAAACCTAAATTAATCACTGAATTGGAAGCAATTAGCAAGGAAGGAGAGATTGAATTGGAATGGCATTTGGATGAGGATGTTGATGAATTCAATATTTATAGATCGACTTTGAAGAATCCTGGACATACGGATTTTTATAAGTCTGTGGATGATGAAGATTATACTGATACAAATGTTGAAGAAGGTGAAACTTATTACTATAGAATTTCTGCCGTTGATAGGGCGGGTAATGAAGGGGATTTATCAATTCAGGTTTCAGGAACTTCTTTGTCTGAAGATTCAGAAGATGTTGAAGGTGGGCTGGATTATAATTTAAGAGGGAAAGTTGATAGTTTTATTTTGGAAATTGAAAACTTAAGGAATAACATTGATGCTATTGGTATTTCTTCTTTAAGTGAAAAAGAAAAAGAATTGTTTGAAAATTTGGGAATGCAAAAAGAAATTTCTGATGCGAAAAGTGAATTAAACTCTCTTGAAAGTAGCGTTGAAAAATATAAAACGCAGGATTTATCTGAATCTGTCTTAGACCAAAAAATTGAATCTTCTCGGGTTAGACTGGGAATTATAGAGAGAGGAGTTCCAGAGGATTTATTGGTTGTTGAAGATTTTTCTAGAGTTGAAGATTTTGGAGAAGAATTGGTAGTGAGGGGTTTGAATGAAATTAATAATTTTTTGAGTGAAAAAGAAATTGAAAATAGTGTTGAAAAGACTTTCGAAATGGTTGAAGAAAATGGTTTGAAAATTCAAAGTACTTTTTATGAAGTGGAAGTAATTTATTTGGACGGATCTTCAAAAGATTTTTTTGTTGTAAATAGGGATTTAAATTCTGAATTAGAAAAAGATGCTAATTCATATTTTGTTGAAATGTTTCTCCCTAGCATTGTTGAAGATGGAAAGATTACAGTTAAAAATTTAGATTATGATTTTGTTAGTGATAAGGTTTTGACTTTTGGTTCGGATAATAAAAATATTTTTTATTATGTAGAAGGGATTTCTGGAATAGAGGAATTAAAAAATATTGAAAGTGGATTCGTTTCTGTTTATGAAGAGAGTTCTTCACAGGGAAATACAATTACTGGTTTTTCAATTTTTGAAGGAGAAAGTGGAAAGTATGCTTGGATTGTAATTCTAATTTTTATTGGTTCTATTTTTGCATATTTTATTTATTCAAAAATGAATGATTTTTCTGATGATTATTTTAGAGTATTAAACAAAATAAATGGAGGGATGGATTTGTTAAAGAAAAAAGATATAAATAAATCTAAAAAAGTTTATTTTGAAGTTAAGGATGTTTACAAGAATCTTAATTCTAATGAGAAGCAGAATGTTTATAAAAAGATTGAAAATTTATACAATGATATTGCAATTTTGGAGATAGAGGAAGGTTTGGAAGAATTGAAAAAGACAAAGGATAAAAATCTTTTAAAAAAATTAGAGAAGATGTATGATAACCTTTCTTTGATTCATAAGAAAAAGATTTCAGTCCTTTTTGATAAAATAAGGGGTGAAGTGGAAAATGAAAAATAAAATTTTATTTTTGATATTTTGTATTGGAATTTTTTTGCCTTTTGTTTCGAGCGCGCATTATATTGTAGGTTATGTAAATGATGCTCTTGATGGTACGGCTGCAAACATGCATGAAGTTGTCCTTTGGAATGATGCAAATGGGTTGGAGGATAATCTGACTGGAATAATTGGACCTAATGGAGATTCTAACCAAGATAATATGTATTTGATTGATTGTGAACTTTTGGATAGTCCTTGCGGTGTTGGGGACGAATTGAAAATAAAAGTTTATGATATTGGGGACAATTATGTTAGTTTTGAGGTTGGGGTTAATGTAACTGGGGCAGGTTATGATTTTGTAGAAAATATTTCTTTAAACAGTCCAGTTACTTTTAGTGATGTTTTGGTTGAAGATTCAATAAATTTAACTTTAAATGAAATTGATTTGTTGGCCAACAATACTCGAGAGGTTCTTTGTGAAGCTGTTTTGGAAGAATTTGATGGAGAACAAGTTACAAATATTTATTCTGAATTTTTTAGTACTGATAGTTCTTATCTGGGAGATGTCGATGATAACAATTATCATTATTCAAATAATAGTTGTTTTGTTAATAGTAGTTATGGGAATGAAAACCAATCAAAAGTTGTTTGTGGTTATGATATTTGGTATTATGCAAATTCTGAAAATTGGAAGTGCATAATTAATGCAGCGGATAATTTAACAAATTCTACTGGTGAAGATTCTACTTTTATTAATTCTCTTTTGTCCATTGAGGTTGAAAATGAATTGGATTTTGGTAGTTTGAATAATGAAAATGTTTCAGAGGAGTTTGAAATTCTTGTTTATAATCGAGGGAATGTGGTTTCAGATTTATCTTTTTCAGGTTATGGTGCAAGTGAAAGTGATGGTTATGCCATGGTCTGTAATGGAGGAAATAATATTGATATTGGTTTTAAAAAATATAGTTTTTATTCAGTTTTTGGAAATTTAAATTTAAGTGAGTTTGAATCGGATTATACAAATTTAACTTCTTCACCATTTGTGGAGGACTTTAATCTGGATTTTAGGAAGAATGATATTTCTGATGATGCTTATAACTCAACTTATTGGAGAATTTATGTTCCACAAGAAGTTGGAGGAAGTTGCCAAGGGAACATAGTTTTTGGGGCGGTGATGTCATTATGAAAATTCTTTTTTTATTAAACGGGATATTTTATTTTGGAATTTTTTTATTTTTATTTGTAAAATTTATTAAACATTATGATAAATCTACAGTAAAAGTTGCAAGATTATTTTCTTTTATAGGATTGGTTTATTTTTTAATTTCTTTGATTTCTGTTTTGTGGTTTTTCGATTTATTACATTATCTTGAAAATGATTTTTTATTTTTATATTCGGGTGTTTTAATTACTCAGAGTTTAATTTTGTTTAGCGTGGTCTATTTATTTTCTAAAAATAAGAAGCTATTTTATTTTTTATCTTTTTATTTAATGGTGTTGATATCTTTGCTTTTCGTAATAGGCAATTTTCTTTCTTTTTCATTAATTGCCTCGGCTTTGTTTACTCTTTTGATTTTTCTTGAATTTACTTTTTTAGATGACAAATATAAAAGAGTTGGATATTTTGGAATTTTGTATGCTTCAATTTCTATTATTTTGAATTTACTTTTATTTCTCAATCCTCATAATGTTTATACTTTCAGTTTAATTTCAGGGTTTTTCTTTTTTCTTTTTTCTTTTTTCTTTTTCAAGGATTTGCATAATATTAATTTAGAAAATACTCCAAGATATAAGAAGGAAAAATCTTATTTTTTTATTCTTCTTGCCCATTTAATTTTTATTATAACTTTAACAAATTTTGTTTTTATTGGAACAATTGGGATCCATGAATTCGGTCATTATGGATCTTCAAAATTCTATGATTGTGATTATCAAAAAATAGTTTATGATGGAAATTTCTTCCATACGGAAATTTTATGTAGAAGTTTAGAAGGAAATGTTTTTGTAATTTTGGGAGGGGTTTTGTTGCCTTTTGTTTTAGCTCTTCTTTTATTTTTTATTGGGGGGAAGTTTATGAAGGAAATTGCAATTTTAATATCCGGGTTTAATTTTATCGCCATTTCAAGAGATTTAGCTGATTTAGGAGTTTCAGAAAATTTTGTTTTTCTTTCTATTTTTTGTGGAGTTCTTTTATTGATTTATGGGCTATATTCTCTTGCAAAATCAAAAACGGAAGAATCAATTTATTTTGGAGGAAATAATGTGGTTTCTAAATTATCATCGACGAAAGTTGTTAATGGAGGTTCGAAGATATAAATTTATTTAAAGAAAAATAAGGACAAAATATTAGAGGAAATAGTATGAAAAAAATGGGGGAGATAGGGGGCAATTTGGCAATTGTGACTAGTGTTAACTCTGGAGGTGTTTTTTGTGAATAAATTCATTTCAAATTCAATTATTGCATGTTTTTTGATTTATACTTTATTTTTATCTAATTTTGCTTTTGTTGCAGGAGAAAGCATATTGGATAATGATAGTGTTGTTGATCCGGTCAATGATTCTGTTGAATTGGTTAAAGAACTTGTTGAAAATGTTTCTAGTCCGATAGTGGGTGAAAATGAAACAAGTGAGGGGAATCAGGTAGAAAAAACTAATGATTCAAATTTGGAAGAAGATGGAAGTTTTATAGGAAATTATTCTGGTACTAATTCAAATGAAAGTGAGGGGGTTATTGTTGATGAAGAAAATGTTTCTGATGTTGACTTCAATATTACGATTAATGATACAAACCAGATTATTAATGATTCTGAGATTGTTTTAAATGAAAGTTTTAATTCAAGTTTGGAAAAAAACGATACAGTTGAACAGAGTCCAAGTGAAGAAAAAGAAGGAGGAGTTTCAGAAGAAAAAATTTTCTTTGAGAGAGATTTTGAAGTGGAGGTTATTCAGGGATTTGCGGAAGTCGAAGAAGGTGTTATTTGGGTTAAGAAAATTTATTCTGCTCCAGAGAATGTTGAAGTTGTTTTGCCTGAAGGCGGAGTTGAATCTTCTAGAGTGGTTTTGTTTGATGAGGAAAGAGGCGAATCTTATGTTAAAATAGAGTATGAAACTCTTCCTCCAAAAAAAGAAGAAAAAGAAATTTCTAAAGGAAAGGAGGTTTTGGTTTGGTCTGAAGATCATTATGAAAACGTTTATACTTGGACTGAGATAGATGAATCTTTGGATGTTAGACATAAAGAGGAAATTTCTATTAAATGGATTGAAAAGAACGAGGAAATTAAAGTTAAGGATTTGAGGGATAGGGATGGAAATGGAATTTATGATTATGTTGGATGGGTTGTTCCACATTTATCTAATCAGACATTCCACATAATTGTAATTAATGTTGCAGAACATTTAGATTCTGATAGGGAATTTATTGAAGATATTTATTCTGAAGTAAAAGCCTTTGATGGTGTTTGGTCTCCAGTAATAGAAGAAAATGAGTTTGTTAGAGTTGTTTTTGAGGAAGAGCTTGATTCAACCAATGATATAACAATTGTTTCTAGAAATATTTCTGGAAATCCAGTTGTTGAAGTTTATGAAAAAAATTCTGAAGTTATTATTGCTGAATTTGATGAATTGATTGATAATTTTAAAAATAAAATTTATTTAACAAATCTTGTTGGTAAGCAGGATGTTTTTGACTTGAAAGTTGTTGGGGGGTCTTTGCAATTTGATTATATTGTTGATCCTGATTTAGATGAGACTTATAATTTTAGCTCTTATACTGAAGCAAGTAATGGGGACTGGTTATATGAATCTAATACTGGAGGGAGTTGGACAAATGTTGGTTTAGCTAATGAACCTTCTGCAAATGGAAATGCGCCCCAGTGGCAATGGGTTTCTAATGGAGGTTCTGCTTCAAGTGGTACTGGGCCCCCAACAGGTTATAGTTGTGTTTTTCCTGAAACATCTACTCCTTTTGCTAGCGGTGATGAAGCTAGAATAACTTTACAGGAAAATTATTCCGCAGATGAATATGATCTTTTTGTTACATTTGATCATAGTACTTATGGTGTTGCAAATGGTTATACTTATTTTGAGGCTTGGAATGGAACAAATTATAATGTTATTGATTCTTGGGCAGGGGATTCAAATACTGCAATGCAGTCTGAAGGACCTTATGATTTTTCTGCAACAGGATATGGATATGAAAATGAAGATTTTCATATTAGGTTCAGAATCCTTGTTGGAAGCACTTCTTATCAAAATGACTTTGCTGTAGATAGTGTTAGAATTTATGGAAATTTTTCTAATAGGGCTCCGTCAATCCCTACTTCATTGACATGCAATGGGGGAAGTTGTGGTGTTTTTGTGGATGACCAAGTAGAATTGAATTGTTCTGGTTCCACGGATTTAGATGGAGATTTGATAACGTATGTTATTAATGACAGTAATGGATATGTTGGCAATCACACTTCTGGCAATAGTTTTGTTTGGAATACTTCTTTGGTTTCAGAAACATCCGGAGTTAATTTTACTTGTGAAGCTTATGATTTTGGAGGTAGCAATGAATCTTTAGGACCATATAATTTTAGTTCAAATTTGGGGATAGATCATACTTTCCCTTTAGTTAATTTTGGTTCAGGAATGATTCAAGAGGGTTTGACTGTTAATGCAAATTCTATTTTTGTTAATGTTAGTGTTATTGAAGATAATTTTGAAAATATAACTTTTGAATTATATAGTTCTCAAGGGTTGATTAGTAGTGATTCTTATTTTGGCTCTACAAGGAGCATAACTTGGAATGATTTGTCTGATAAAATTTATTTTTATAATGTTTCTGTCTGGGACAAGGCAGGGCATTTAAATTTTTCTTCTACAGGAAATTTGACATTGGATAAGGTGAATCCTTCTGGGAGTACTAGCAGTCCTTCAAGTGGAACCCATTCAAATCAAAATAGTCAAAATTTAACAGTTGATATTAGTGATGCCATTGGACTTAAGGAAGCTGTGTTAAATGTTTTTAATTCAAGTGGGGCTTTAATAAATTCCACTTCAATTTTGGTTGGAGGTGTGGCGGCAACTATTGGTATAGTTTATAATTTTGTTTCTGACGGAATTTATAATTGGTTTTATCGAATTTTTGATAAAGCAGATAATTTTTATGATGCTGAAAATAGTACAATAGTTATTGATACTTTGGAATCAACTGTTTTTTTAGAGTCTGTTTTGAATAATTCGGGAGATACTGATGGAAATTTGATTTTTGATTTTAATGTAACTGATGATTTGTCAGATATTGAAAATTGTAGTTTGGTTTTGAATGAAGTTATTGTAGATTCTGAGTTTAACATTAATAAAAATAATTTAGAAAGTTTTAGTTATGGAGGTTTGGGTGTTGGAAGTTATAATTGGTCTATTCAATGTTATGATGGGGCCCTGAATTTTGGCGAATCTGAAAAAAGATATTTTGATGTTGTTTCTGTTGATTCTTTTTCTGGTTCTACAACTGATTTATCTTTAGAAGATTTATCAAATGTTTCTGATTTTGTTTTGGAAAATAATAATGGGAAAATTTCTTATTTGGAAGATCTTGATTTGACTGGTGGATTGGATTTTGATTCTCTTGTTGACATTTCTTCAAATTATGTTTTTGTGGATTCTTTATCTGAAAATAATTTGAATGCTTCAGCAGTTGTTGAGATGTATGGCTTAAATTATGAATTCATTCCTGTAATTTTGAAAGATGGTTCAATTTGCTCTGACTGTGAAATTAATTATTATTCATTAGGTAATTTGAGTTTTAATGTTAGCTCTTTTAGTAATTATAGTTTGGGTGAAAATAGTAAGTTGGAAATTTTTGATGAGTCTGAGAATTCAGATAAATATGTTGGAGATAATGTTGTTTTTTATGCTAATTACACAAACAGAACAAGTGGTTCCCCCATTACTTCTTCTGTTTGTGATATTAGTTTTGATGATGGGAATTATTCTATGAATTACAATTCTGGTTCTGGATTATATGAATATAATAGGAGTTTTGCATCTTATGGTGTTAAAGATTATTCTGTTGTTTGTTATGGTTCTTCACAAGGGTATGAAAATTTGACTGTTTCAAATTCTCTTTCTATAAAATTTGGTGAATCTGGAATTTCTTTTAGAGAAGGTTTTGTAACACAAAGTGGAGTATATAATTTTGTGGGAGTTGATGAATTTATACCCTTGGATATAGAGGTATCAGACTTGAATCATGCTTTTGTTCTTGGTCCTAATTTGATGAATCAGGAAAATACTAGTGCGGGAACTGGAGGAGATCCTGCGATGAATTCTAGAGATTCTTTTGCATCTTTGTATCTATACAATTCTACGCATATCCGGGTTCAAAGAAATTTGGATACTGATGGTCCAATTTTTGTTACTTGGCAAGTTCTTGAGGCAATGAATGAAGAGTTTGAAGTTCAGAGAGGATTACATTATTATTCTGGAAGTTCTGCAACTACTAGCGTGGATATTTCTAAGAATGTGAGCAAGGATGATTCTATGTCTTGGTTTTATATTAACACAAGTTATGCTTCTAATGATGGAGATAAAATTCAATTTTATTCTGATTTAATTGATAATGATACTTTACAATTTACAAGAGAACATTCGGGGGTTTCTACTGATGTTTCTTTTAGATGGATTGTTGTTGAATGGGATCAAAACAAAATAAATAGTTTTCAGAAAGGTTATACTGGTTCAATTACTGGAGATGATATTTCTCCTGATTGTTATTCTCTTGGCGAAAATATTAATAAAAGTTCATCAATACTTTTCCATCATTCCCATGCAGTTGACGATAGTGATGGAGGACTTGATTCTTCTACTCGTGCAGGATATATTCAAGATGATTCCACGGTTTGCTTTTATGATTATGATAGTGGATTTTATGCTGGAGTTAAATGGTATTTAATTGATTTTGGTGGAACGACTGGAAGAGAAGAAAACACCAATACTTTTTGGGGAACAACGGATTATTCTGATAGTGTTTCATTTTCAGGAAGTTATGAAAGAAATAAAACTTTATTTTTTGTTTCCGCAACTTCTAATGGAGATGGTACTGCGAAACCACGTCATACTCAATGGTGGTATTTGACCGGGGATAATCCTGTAGATGGATTAAATATAGAAAGAACGTATGGTGGACAGGATAGAGAATATTCTTGGCAGGTTTTGGAATTACCTTATTATGAAAATCTTGATGCTCCTAGGTTTTTCAATTATTCTGTTAATCAGAGTTTTGGAACAAATGGGGATTCTATTAGGTTTTCAGTTGAAGTGAATGATTCTAGCAATTCTATCAATTGGACAAAGGGAATTGTTGGAGGTGTTGAAATAAATTTTACAAAAGGTCTAGGCGATTTATGGTATTATGATTATTCTTGTGTTTCTGATGAAACGGTTTCTTTTAGTTATGTTGTTTCCGAGGACAATGGCCAGATAAGAAGACAAAATAGTACTGGTATTTCAGGAGTGGAACTTGTTTGTGATTCTACTTCCCCTATTGTGAGTTTTTTGACTCCAAATACTCCTATAGATCAGGCGGAAATTTCTGAAACTTATTTTGATATTGATGTAAATTTGACAGAAATTAATTTTTTGAATATAAGTTATGAACTTTGGAATTCTACATCTTTAGTTAATCGTACTAGTTCTAGTTCTGAGGTAGAGTCAATTAGATTTGAAAATATAGATAGCGGAACTTATTATTATAATGTAACAGTTTATGATGTTGTTGGGAATAAGAATTTCACTGAGACAAGAAGTGTTATTTTTGATAGAGATGGCCCTCAAATCGATTTTGGTTTGGGAATGTATGGTTCTGGAAGCATAGTTTCTTCTGATGAAATTTTTGTAAATGTTTCAATTGTGGAAGATAATTTTGAAAATGTGACTTTCTATATTTATGATGAGAATATGATTAAAGAAAGAACTCCAGTGACTTATGCTGATTCTAGGAGGAGTTTGACTTGGACTTTGCTTTCTGAGGATCTTTATTTTGTGGAAGTTATGGCTTTTGATAGTTTTGGGAATTCAAATTCTACTGGTTTGAGAAATATAACTTTAGATACTACTGATCCTATAGTTGATTTCACTTCAAACACAAAGGAAGATGATTATTATTATGATCGTGATTTTATCTTTGCAGAAGTTACAGTTGATGAGCAACACTTTGAAAATTTGACTTTTTACTTATACAATTCTTCTGGCTTGGTTTCTTCTAGTTTTTTTAATGATTCTACAAGGTCTATAACTTGGGATTACTTGGATGATGGAGAATATTTTTACAATGTTAGTTCTTATGATGAAGCAAATAAT
>CAYSCL010000021.1:0-14394 GCA_964429545.1 Candidatus Woesearchaeota archaeon | reverse complement strand
CCCATTGCCTTTTTCAAAACATTTTGTATCTTGTAAAATTATATAGGGGGTATCAAAAATATTTGATTCAATTGAATATGAAATATATCCTAACGTGTTTTCTTTTTCATCTTTTATTTCTAACATGTTCCCAATGTTTTCGATATATGTTTCATTTGTTGTTTTTTTAAAATTGTTTGTATAATTTTGTTTATTTTTTGATAACAATTCTGCTTCTTCAGGAGTTATTTCTCCTTCAAGTAAAGCATCTGCAATATCTTCTAAACCTTTCATGTTCAATTTAAAATTTTATTCTTTATATATTTTTTCTTATTTGAAAATAGTAACATATATAAATATTAAAAATTATATTTTTTTATGAATAGAGATGCCATCGGTGCTTATAGAAAAATGAAATCTTTTGGTTTTTCAAAGGATGAATCATATAAAATATTTGAAGAAAATATTTCTTGCATGGATTATTTTATTGGGAATTATTTTTATTTGAATGAGGCGTTGGATGAAGTTTCTAAAATAAAAATTCATAGGAAAAACATTCGTTCTAAAATTAATGAGCTTGTTCAAGAGAAAAAATCTGAATCTATGTTTAAGGCCATGAGTGAAAATCCTAGTTTATTTGATTCAACTTTCGATTTTTAAAAGATTAAATTAATAAAATCATTTTTCTTTGTTTTGTTATGCCAGAAGGTTTTATTGAAGAAAAAGGTATTGAACCTATGAATGTTCTTATTGCGTTTTTAATCGGGATTGGTGCTGCTTTGTTTGTTATTGGTGCTATTGGTTCTTTTGAACTTGAAGGAAGTGCTGCAACTTTTTTGATGATTGCAGTTATTGTTGTTTATCTTGTTGTCGCTTTTGCTTTATTGGTTCCTAGAAGACATATTACTAGGTTGCCTGAACCGGGGGTTGTTGAAAGAGAAGTTATTCGGGAAGTTGATAGGCCTGTTGATAGAATAATTGAGAAACCAGTTATTCAGTATAGAGATAAGCCTGTAGAGAAAATTGTCGAAAAGGAAATTTTACATCCTGTAGCTGTAGAAAAACCTGAAGTTAAGAAGTCAAAGTATGTTGGTTCTAATTATAATGAAAAATATCATTTGAGGAGTTGTAGATTTGCTGGAGTTATTAAGAAAAAATATTTAGTTGAGGAAGATGATAAGAAATATTTCAAACTTAGGGGATATGATCCTTGTAAAGTTTGTAAGCCTGATAAGAATTAAAATGAAATTTTATGGACCGAAAAAAATAATTGAATTGGAGAAAGAGAAACTTTATGGAGATTTGGTGGGTTTGGGATGTACTGAATATAAAGCAGGAATAATTTTGTCTGAGATTTATTCTTTGAAAGGTGAATTTTTATTTAAGCCAATGAGAACAGGAGTGGCTGTTTTGTTGAGAAAAAAGAATAAATTGAATAAAGAAGAATTTGAAAGTTATTTAGAGAGTTTGGTTGGTTAGTTTTATTTGCTGAAATAAATTTCAAAAAGTGGTTCTGAAAATTTTAGAGAAGTAGTTAAGGGGGGACAATTCAGGGAAGTATTTGAGATATTTTTGGAAGAAAATTATTAAATTATTGGGTGTGAGAAAATTATTTTCCTTTTTTCATAATCTTTAGCATATCAAAGAATGATTTTTTTTCGAAGTGGGTTATTTTGTTTTCTGCAATGTCTATATGGACTTTTAGTAGCGCCATGTTTGAAAGAAATACAGTTGTTACAAGATAATCTTTTCCTTCTAATTTTTGTAAGCTGAATAGTAATTTTTGCATTCTTCCTTTTATAGTTTTGTTTGCTATTTCTTCTGAAATCATTTTTTCATAGTCTTCTAGGTCAAAATTATAATTCATTGATAGTTTTTCGAAGGGCCTTTTATCAAAGTTTTCTACATTTACAAATTCAATAGGTCCAGTCATTTTGAAAGAATACATTTTTTCATGTTTTGGTAACCAGAAATCAAAATGAACAGTGTCATTGTTTTTCTCTCTATCTATTACAAAAAAACCTGAGCAAGGATATGCATCTGGGTTTTCTTTTTTGAATTTTTGATATTCATCCGAATTAATAAGTTTTTCATAATAAAATTGAAATTTCATGTTAGAAGGAATTTGAAAGGGTTTATAAGAATTATCTTAATCAATGATTGAAGCGTTTTTTGATGCGAATTCAATTTCTTTTGTTGTAAGTACATTTGCAAAAGAAAAGAAATGATTATTCCATGGATTTTGCATAACGCAGCCAGTAATTTTATTATATCTATTTATTACCTTTTCTATGTCTTCTTGGTATTTTGCTGTCTCTTCTGGGGATAAATGTTTGTTTAAATCAATTATGGCATAAACATCTATTACTCCTGGAAGATGTGGATAACTATATTCTACTTGATATTCTCCTTTCGGCAAGTTTCCTTGTTCAAGTTCATAAGATATGTCTTTTTCTATTAATTTTTTTATTTTATCTAGTCTTAAATTTTTGGTCTCTTCATATTTTTCTCCAACAAAATTTTCTATATTTTTATTCATATTTCAATCAAATTAATTTTGTTTATAAAAATTTGTGTGGTAAAAATATTTTTTATTTTAATAAGTGATTGATTTTCATAAATCCTCAAACTTAATTTCTCCATCAATTAAGTCATCTAAAATATATCTTAGTTCTTCTATTTTTACTCTTTTTTGTTCTGTTGTATTTCTATCTCTTATTGTAACTGTTTTGTCGTTCAGTGTTTCGTCGTCTATTGTGATACAGAATGGGGTTCCAATTTCATCGTTTCTTGCATATCTTCTTCCAACTGAACCTGATTTGTCGTAGATTACATTGAATTTTTTCTTTAATTTTTTGAAAATATTTTCTGCAATTTCTTCGAATTCTGGTTTTTTTACAATTGGGAAAATTGCTGCTTTGATTGGAGCCAATTTTGGATTTATTTTTAGAATTATTTTTCCTTTTTCTCCAACTGAATATGATTCATATAAGAAAACCAATAATGCTCTTTCAAGTCCAAGGCTTGGCTCACAAACTACGTGTGGCAAGAATTTTTCTTTTGTTTCTTCATCGAAAACTTTTAGGTTTTCTTTTGAGAATTTTTCGTGTTGTTTTAAGTCGTAGTCTTCTCTGTCAGCTATTCCTTGAAGTTCTTTCCATCCGAAAGGGAAGTTGTATTCTAAATCCCATGTGTCTGTTGAATAGTGTGCAAGTTCTTCTTTGTAGTGTTGTCTTATTCTGAAATTATCTAAATCTGCTCCTAGCGATTGGAACCATAATAAGCTTTGACCTAGCCAATAAGCATGCCAGTCTTTTTTTATTATTTTGTTTTTGTGGGCTTCTTTTAGAGACATTTTTGTTGGACCGTTGTTTGTTTTTTGATCTTTTTCTGAATACACTAAAACTTCTATGTCTGGTATTTCGTAGGGGCATTTTTGTCCTGGTTTTATGAAATATTCCATTTCCATTTGTTCGAATTCTCTACATCTAAATAAAAAATTTCTTGGAGCTATTTCGTTTCTGAATGATTTTCCCATTTGGGCTATTCCGCAAGGCAATTTCATTCTTGCTCCATCAAATACTGCTTTAAAGTTTGTGAAAATTACTTGTGCTGTTTCTGGTCTTAAGTAACCGAAACCGTCTTCACCGACATTTGTTTTGAACATTAATTCGAAGTCTTTTGCGGTTTGAACATCATATTCTCCCCCACAATCACATTTTACTTGACCTAATTCGTTTTTGTCTACTTTTCCTGGTTTTTTACATTTTTTACAAACTACGAAAACATCTGAAAAATTGTCTACGTGTCCTGAAGCTTTCCAAACTTCTGGGTGTGTTATTATTGCTCCGTCTATTCCTTCCACATCTGCTCTGTGCCTTACGTGAAAATCCCACCATGAATTTTTTAGATTTCTTTTTAGTTCTGAACCTAAAAATAAGAAGTCCCAAAAACCTGCGAAACCACCATAGATTTCTCCAGATTTTGTTATGATTCCTTTTCTTTTACAAAATGTTGCCATTTCGTCAATTGTTAAGTTGGCGTTTGTCATTAAAATGAATGGGTTGAGAAGTTTTTAAGTTTTAGGATTGAAAATAATAAAATTTGAATTTGGATTATTACTTAATTTGTTAATTTTTGTTTTTCCAGTTTTTGTATTTTTTGTTATAACCGTATATTCTAATCTAGAATTATTCTTGTTGGGGTTTAAGGTTCTGATTCCATTTTCATAAAATTCTATTTTATCTTCTTTTAATCTTTTTTCAGTTTCTTTAATATATTTTAGAAAAGGATTTTGATCTGATTTGTAATTGCAACCTATATTTTTTCCTTCATATTTTTTTCCAGGAACGTGTTGTGCTCCATCAGGTATGTATTTGTCCATGTAAAATTGGGTAATTTTTGTTATTTAAATTTTGTGTTTATCCTAAAGTTAGTCTAAAAAGTTATAAATGAAAATTGGTTTATTATATTATAAAAAGGTCCGAATGGACCTGTCGGGACTTGAACCCGAGAGCGTTGAATTGATAAGTCCGCACTCGCACCTGCCAGGCCCATTCCCTTTTTCTTCTCAATTCTAAAAAATCTTTGAGAAGATTTTATTATTAAATTTGATTTCTTTATTGTGTTTGTTTGTTTAAGTGGATAAATATTGTATATCTTTTGTTATAATAATGGTTAAAAAGGCAAACTGTTTTTCTTTTTCATGAATGCGTTTAAAACTTTCTTGTATTCTGCGGGAGGATTATTATTAATTTTAATTCTATTGGCAGTTATTCCTCAGTTAGTTTCTTTTTTGAAGAAAATGAAGAAGAAAAGAAAAGCAAAGAAAGAAAAAATGGAAGTTAAGAAAGTTGTGAATAAAAATAAAATTGAGGAGAAGGAAGCTGTTAAGATTACTAGGAAGGGTTTGTTGAAGGCTTTGATTGTTCCTTTTTTATTGGTTGTTCTTCTTGGATTGTTTTTGGTTTTTGAATCCCAAGTTGTTAATTTTGTTAAAGGATATGCAATTGAATTGGTTCCTATAAATTATGTCTCATTATTTACTCTTATTGGATTAGTTTTTGTTATTAATGGTTTAATATTGGATTTGAAATCTAGAAAGAAAAATAATTCTTTGAAATCTTTTGTTTGGATAATTCATGGATTGAATTTTTCATTAGTCGCATTATTTTATGATTTTTTGAATCTTACACATGTTGTTTTATTCGGAATGAGATTTAGTTGGTTGTTGGTTTTATTGGCAGGTTGGGAATTAGTTATTTTGATTGGTGTTTTTGCTGGTTATAAGAAGGTTTTTTAGAATGGTAAAAGTAATTTATTTAGCAAAAAATGCTCGTGGACAACTTGGTTCTTCTCTTGCCAAGGTTTGGTCTAAACCTATTTTATATTCAGAATTTTCTAGTGAGGATTTTCCTTTTGAATATGAACGTCCGTCTTCAAGCTCAATTGATGGAAAATATTTCTATCCAATTAAAGTTGATAAAGACATAGATTCTTTATTAGAATCATTGGTAACTATTCAAGAAAAAGAAGAGTTTGAGAAAAAGTTTGGAATAAAAGATTAATAATTTGTTGAGGTAATTATATTTATTCCCCTTTCAATTCTGCTGCAATGTTTTTTGCTTTTACATAGAAATCTTTGGATGTTTTGAAAGCTTCGTATTCGGCAGCTTCGTCTCCAAATGAGATTAAAGAGTTGAATTCTGATTTTGAAGGAATGTTTGTGTTTTCACGTATACATTTTTCTTCCATTCTTTGCCACATTTCGTTAGCGTTGTTTTTCATTTTTTCGGCATTTTTCCATTTGAAGTTTTCTGGTTCGTAAACAGAATTGCAACCCTCGTCAATTACTAAATCGCAATTGTTGTCTATTCCATCACAAATTTCTGTAGCGTTTGGATTTATTGAAGCATCGTGATTGTTACAATCTTCTAATGCGTTAAATCCATCTAAATCAAAATCTTCGTAAGGGAATTCATCACATGAATCATATTCTCCATCTCCATCTGTATCGTTAACTCCGTATCCCCAAATATTATTTACCGGATCACAAATCACAATTTGGAGTATTTTTTCGTTATTTTCTTCTGAAATTTCTTCTGCTTTTTCTAAGTAATCTGCAATTGAACGAATTGTGTGAACTGTTGGAACGGTGTCTGAGAAAGTTACTTCTCTACTAAAAGTATAAACTTGTCCTGGTTCAAATGGTGGAATAAAGAGTTGTAATATTGTTTCATCCACAATAAAAGCAAGTCGGGTTGCTCCGAAATTTCCTAAAAAATCTTGTTCATTTGTGAATACTGTAGCATTTCCAATGTTCTTTAGAACTGTTGTAAATTCAAAAGTTCCATTAGTTTCTGTAACATTTAAAGTTTCGATAGATAAATCTGCTAAATCAGTTGCATGAGCTAAACTAAATGATAATAATGCTAAAAATAATATTGCCCCCAGTTTTTTCATGTATAATATAATAATTTGAACTTTATATATTTTTCATAATTTTGAGTTATTTTTTAGAAATAATCTCCTTATTCAACTTTTCAATAAATTCTTCCACTTTCATTTTTTCAATTTCTTTTTTGTCTCTTGTTTTAATTGCAACAATTTTCTCTTTTGCTTCGCCTTCTCCGATAGTTATCATGTAGTTGAATCTTTCAATTGATGCTTCTCTAACTTTTTTTCCGATTGATTCGTTTCTCTCATCAAATTCAACTCTGAATCCCGCTTCGAAAATTTTATCATAAATTTCTTTTGCGTAATCTTTCACGCTGTCATTTAGAGTCATTACTTTTACTTGGTTTGGAGACATCCATAATGGAAATTTACCATTGTATTGTTCTGTTATTATCCCAATGAATCTTTCTATTGAACCGTAAACTACCCTATGCAGCATAATTGGTCTTTTTGGATTTCCTTTTTCATCTGTATATTCTAATTCGAATCTTTCAGGTAAAGCCATATCTAATTGAATTGTTGCACATTGCCAAGTTCTCTTTAATGAATCTTTCAAATGAAAATCAATTTTTGGACCGTAGAATGCTCCATCTCCTTCATTGATTTGGAATTTCATTTTTTGCTTTTTCAAAACATCTTCTAAGGATTTTTCTGCCAAGTCCCACAATTTATCTTCTCCAATTCTTTTTTCTGGTCTTGTTGAAAGTTCTACATGATCAAATTCTAAATTGAAAGTTTTTCTTATTTCTTCAACAATTTCAATTATTCTTACAATTTCGTTTTCTAATTGTTCTTCTGTACAGAAAATGTGTGCATCATCTTGATTGAATTGAATAACTCTGAATAATCCAGAAAGAACTCCTGAAAGTTCTATTCTGTGCACTGTTCCAATTTCTCCTACTCTCAAAGGTAAATCTTTGTAGGATTTTTCTTCAGATTTGTAAACTAACATTCCTCCTGGGCAATTCATTGGTTTAACTAAGAAATCTCTTCCTTCATATTGAGTTTTAAAATTATTTTCTCCATATTTTGACCAGTGACCTGAAATTTCCCATAGTTTTCTATCCATGATTTGAGGTGTTGAAATTTCTTCGTAACCTGCTTTTCTATGTATTTGTCTCCAATATTCAATTAGTTTGTTTTTTATGTATAGGCCTTTGTCATGCCAGAAAACCATCCCTGGAGCAACTGAATTGAAACTCCAAAGATTCATTTTTTTACCAATGATTCGGTGATCATTATCGGCCAATTTTGAAGTATCCAACTTTGATTTTGATATTTCATGGAGTAATTTTTTTCTTTCTTTCTCTGTTAAATCTTCAATCTTTTCTTCATTTCCTGAAATAATTTCTCTTGATAATTCTGACAGGGGGTGCCCCTTAACTTTCATTTCAAAAGTTTTGTAATATCCAAAAGGCGCTCTTTTCACTATATATCCTTCTTTTTTCAATTGTTTTTCTGCTGTCTTTAGAATTTCTACAGCAATTGTTGGTTTTCCCAATTCTTTTGATAAATGCGCATAAGGATATAAAACAATATTTTTTGTATTTACTTTTCCTGCAATGTCTTTTATGTTTTCAATATATTCATCCAGAATTTCTAAAGAATCATTTTTTTCAATTGCAGTTAAAACAACAAGTGCTTCTTCTGCTTTTGTTTTTTTTATTTCTTCTTCTGGTAAATCTTCCATTGATTTTAATGCTTTTTTCAATCCTTGCCATTCAATATAATCTACATGTAGGTTTAATGTTTTCATAAAATATTGAAAGTTAAAGATTTTATAAAATTATGGATATATGTTCACTTTTCTTCATATATCTTTAAATAAAATTAACAATTCTTTTTGCGATGGGGAAATTTAGTAGTTTAGCAAAGAAAGCTTTTATTGGCGGATTAATATTTTTTAATTCTTGGACAGCTGTTGCCCCTCAAAATTTTGTAGAAAAACCCACAAATAATTTAACAACAATTGTTTTAGATCCGGGACATAGTTGGAGGTATAAAGGAACGGGTTCTAAGGATGAAAGATATTTGAATTTGAAAGTTGCAAAAAAAATTAAAGAAAAATTAAATTATTTGGGTTATGGGGTTATTTTAACTAGGGATGATCATGGACCAGTTAATAGAAAAAACAGAGGTAAAAATGGGGATATTGATGGTAATGGGAGAGTGAATAATTGGGATGAACTTCTTTTAAGAAACAGATTTGGAGAATATTATGATGCAGATTTTTTTGTTTCTTTACATTTTGATTATAATGAGAAAAAAACTGAATCTAAAACACAATTAATTTTTAATGGGGGAAGTAAAGGTGATATTCATGATGGAAAAAGAAATTTTTATTTTCCAAATGAAGTTGCTTTTTATGATAAAGCTTCTAAAGATTATTTGACAAAATTTGCAATTCCTATTAGAAAAAAAAGAACTGTTGAAATTTTTGCTTCTCCAGATATGGATGTTTTAAGAGACAATGCTGCAAAAGCAGAATTTTTAATAGAATTTGATAATTTGGCCAATGATTCAGTTAGTAAATTTGCAAATACTCCTGAAGGAATAGAATATTATTCAAATTTATTTGTTGAAGCTTTTGAATATGTTCAGGCCCAAGAATGGAAACCTTCAAAATATTTTTTAGAAAACGGATTTGATTTTTAATAAATAAATTTATCAATCATTTTTTCAGATTTTTCTCTTCTTTTTTGATGTTCAGCTAGAAAATTATTTATTTTGTCTATTAATATTTTTTTCACTTCTCCTGAAAGTAATTCTCCTTTTCTGTATTTATCATAAATTTCTTCAAGTTTTTTATTATCTTCTTCAAAATATTTTAGCCATTGACATGCTACATCTATTTCTACGTTTCCACCTTTCTTTCTATGCTCTTCAATTGTATCTTGCCCTCCGCTGAATGCATATTTGTTTATTTTTTTTGCAACTTGTTTTGGAGTATCTGTCAATAGAATTGTTTTGTCTGTTCCAGACGAATCTATTTTTCCATCAATTCCTGTTAGTGGGGGCATCATTTTTGAATGGATTATAGAAGGTTTTTCATGTCCCAATTTATTTAATACGTCTCTACTTAATCTAAAATGAGGGTCTTGGTCAACACCCAGTGGAATTAAGCATCTTTGTTTTTTTCCTGACAAAACATTTGGCAAAAATATTGGAACCGTTTGCATTGCTGTATAGAAAATACTCCCTATGTTATTAGTGTCTGTAAAACCAAATGCTGCTTTTATTGAAGAGAAAGTTATTTTTTTTGCAACTTTGATTGCTTCTGGATACATTATGCCTGCATGTTTTGTATCAATCAGAAAATGTGTTTTTTTTGGATCAAACCCTAATGCTATAACATCTAACATGTTTTCATGCGTCCATTTTTGGATTTCTTCAAAAGTTTGGTTTTTGTAAAGATATTTTTCATCATCTGTAAATTGAAACCATAATTCTAAATCAAATTTTTCTTGTAACCATTTTACAAATCTCCACGTTCCTACATGCCCTAGATGAATTGGCCCTGATGGCCCTCTTCCCGTATAAAGAAAACCCTTGTTCCCTTTTTCATATTCGTCTAAGAATTCTTTCAAATCTCTATGTGCAAAGAAAATACCTCTTCTTAGATAAGGATGAACCTCTCCAGCGATTTTTTCTATCCTTTGAATTAACTTTTCATCAAGTTTTTTTACCCCAAATTCTTTTATTAATTTGTCATAATCAACTTTTCCTTTAATTTCATAAGGGTTGACTTTGTTTGCCATAGTTGCTTAAGACAATAATTGTATTTAAAAGTTACCAAAAAACACCATATATTTTATAAATAATTTATTCTTATCTTTAATATATAAAATGGGTATTAAAATGAATAAATTATTGAGTTTTGTTTTTGTTGGAATTTTTTTGATTTCTTTAGTTTCTGCTGGAGTTTCTCTACAAAATGAACCTGAATCAATTTATAATTTGGGAGATCACATAGGATTAAATTTGGATATTTCTCCGGAGGGTTATTTTGAAAATTTGTTGATTTTAAAATTGGTTTGTGGAGCTAATGAAGTTGAAATATACAAAGAATTTGTTATAACTGATGTCGAAATTCAAAAGGAAATTAAAATTCCTTTAGTTAAAGGTTTTATTGGGGAAGCGAGTGGTTTTTGTAGGATAGTTAAGGAAGTTGGGGGAGTTAAAGAAACAATCTCTGATGAATTTAAAATTTCTAATAAAATAAATATTTATTCTGAAACTATTTCTGGAGAAATAAATCCTGGTGAAACAGTAATCTTGAATGGTACTGCTGTTAAAGAAAATGGGAAGAAAGTTGAAGGAACTATAGAGATTTTATCTAGTTCTGATTCTGAAATTTTGAAAACTAGTTCTGTAGAGTTGGGGGAGTTTAGTTTGAGTTTAGATATTCCTAAAGATTTTAAGGCTGGGGAGAGAGTTTTGAAATTTTATGTTTATGAAAAAGATAAAATTGGAAATATAGTAAATTCTGGAAATTCTCTTGAAACTATATATATTAGACAAGTACCAACAAATATAGAAATTGTTCTTGATAAAAAAGAAATTGTTCCAGGAAATAGTTTGTCGGCAAAGATATTGTTGCATGATCAAACTGGTGAAAAAATGAATTCTAATGTGTATGTCGCAATAAAAAATTCACAAAATGAAATTGTTGAGAAAATTGAAACTGAAACTGATGTTGATTTCGAATATAAAATTGAGTCTAATGAACCTCCTGCAAGATGGAGTATTTCTGCTTATTCTGAAGATATAATTAATAATGAAAATTTTATTATTTTGGAAAACAAGGAGATATTTTTTGATTTGAATAATGAAACATTGTTTGTCAAAAATATTGGAAATGTTTTGTATAATGATACTATCAATGTTAGTGTGGGAGATAAATCTGTTGAATTGCCTATTTATCTTGGTGTTGGAGGAGAGGAAAAATATGCTTTGTCTGCGCCTACTGGGGAATATGATGTAAGTGTTGGAGATATTCAAGAGAGAGTTCTTTTGACTGGGAATGCTGTGAAAGTGAAAAAGCTTTCTGGGATTAATTCTAGTTTTATGAAAATTGTTGCTTGGATTTTTATTATTCTTGTTTTAGGTTTTATGGCATATGTTGTTTTCAAGAAAGGTTATAAAAGAAGTTTTTTTGGAAGGGTTAGGAAAAAAAAGACAAAGAAAAAAAATGATGTTGTTGAATTAGGGGGGGAAAAGCACGTTTCTAAGAAAGGTTTTTTGAATCCATCTGTTAAAACTGAGTTGTCTTTATCTATTAATGGAACAAAACAAAATTCTGTTGTTGGATGTATTGCTTTGAAGGATTATGAAGAGATTAAGTCTGGAGAAGGTAATGTTCGTGAAACTTTTGAAAAAATTTCTAATGTAATTGAGTCCAATAAGGGATTGATTTACAAAAATCATGGGCATGTTTTCTTTATTTTGGCTCCTGTTTTGACTAAAACTTTCAAAAATGAAGAGACTGCTTTGAATATTGCTGATGAAATTGTTAAAATTTTAAAAAACCATAATAAGAAATTTAAGAAGAAAATTGAGTTTGGGATTAGTTTGAATTATGGAACTATTGTTACTAAGATTGGAGTCCATAAAAATCATTTTATGAGCATGGGAACTTTGATGACTGATTCTAAAAAGATGGCAAATGCTTCTAATGAAGAGGTTTATCTTGGAGAAAAGGTTAGGGAAAGATTGGGAAACAAAGTTAGAGTTGAGGTTAAGCAAATTGGTTCTTTGAAGGCTTATGAGATTAAAGAATTAAATTCTGGAAATAAAGATTATTCTCCTTTTTTGAAAGGTTTTATGGAAAGACAACAAAAGGAAAGAATTGCTAAAGAAAATCATAAGAAAAAAGAAGAAAGAGAAAAAGAAAATAGTAAAAATCCTGAAGACAAAAAGTTAGAAGATTCTGTTGAGAAAGTTGTTGGTGATGAGAAATAAATAGTTAGGAAGATTTTTTAAATTATCGCTGTCGGCGAGGGCATAAATTGAGATTAGGTTTTTTGAAATAAGATTTTATTTAGATTGTGTTTATTGTTGGAGAAAAGAATTATTTTTTATCTGGGCTGCCTAATTCTTCTTTTACTTCATCTTTAATATCTTGTTTTAGTTTTTGTTTTTTTACTTCTTTTTTTACTAATTTTTTTACTTCTTCTTTTGTTAATGATTCGTTTTCTTCGTCATTTTCTGTTAAAGTAGTTTCACCTTTTTTGTCTTCTTTTTTTTGAAATATCCATCTAAAAAAGCTTGTTAGTTTTACACCTATATTGAAAAATTCAAAAGCTAACCCTACTAATAAAACTATTAGACCTATTATTGACATTGTTAGAAAAACATTATAGGATCTTGTGAAGAAAATACTGAAAAGTTCTGTGAAGTTTCCTTCTGGCAATAATGACAGGGCCCAATTTATTTTTCTAAATGGAATTGATGAAACAAGCATCAATGCACCTGTTATTGTTAATGCTGATTTTTTTGATTCAATGAATATAACCAATAGGGTGAATAAAATTGCAGATGCCAATATTGTCAAATAAAATTTTGAATGCCAATAGTCTTTCGCAGTTTCTGAGATTAATACAAAAATTGTGTCTGTGCTTTTTATACAATCCCAAAATTCACATTCATATTCTTGATAATAAATATTTTTTATAGCTTCTTTTATTCCATATTCTATAACTTGTTGTGATCCTTGGTCTATGATTGAACAGGGAATATTAATATCAATTTCATTTTCAATTAAATCATATGTTTCTCCAGTTTCACAATACAATTGCATGATTTCATAATTATTTTCTATTGTTTGGTCTATATTTAGGTCTGCTATCATACTTGCTGCAAGTTCGTTTAAGTGCGGTTCTACAGATTCATATTCTAAAGACCATGAAACAGTTAGAAAAGCATTTCCTAAAAATAATGATAAAAATAGTAAACCACTAAAGAAAACGACTGCACCACTTCTTATTAATCCCATAAAAAAGTTAGGAAAAGATTATTTATAAGGTTTTATTTGGATCACATACTCTTCAAAACTTTTATTCTTTCATCTAATTGTGGATGAGTTCTTCCTGCATTTTTGAAAGGATTTGAAAAGAATAATGGTGCCACGGCTTTTGATACTTTTTTTGGATTCATTGGATGGTCGTGTTTTATTTTTTCTAGTGCTCCGATTAATCCTCTCGGGTTTCTTGTGAATTTTACTGCTGTTGCATCTGCTGAATATTCTCTTTTTCTTGAAATTGATGCTTGAACTAACATTACAACTATTGGCGCAATTATTGCAAGTGCTATTCCTATTATCATGAAAATTGCTCCTGCTTTGTCGTCTCTGTTTCTTCCCCCTCCAAACCAAAGGCTTCTCAAAAATATTTGTGAGATTATTGCAATCATTCCAACCATTACAGTTACTATTGTTATATATCTAATATCATAATTTCCGACGTGCCCTAATTCATGTGCTAAAACTGCTTCAAGTTCTCTTCTTTCTAGTTTTTCAAGTGCCCCTTCGGTTACACAAATTACTGCATGTTCTGGATCTCTTCCAGATGCAAATGCATTTATTTGATTTGATTTCATGATGTACAATTTTGGCATTGGAAGTCCTGAAGCAATTGTCAAAGATTCAACCAATCTATAATAATCAGAATATTCTGAACGTTTAGCTTTTTTAGCTCCAACTGAAGCTATTGCTATTTTGTGTGAATTGTAATAGCTGATTAATGTGTAAGATAAAGAAAAAATTATTGCAATTATTAATATTAATGTAAAATATTCTGGAGAAAAAGCAAAGGATATTGCGTAACCTAATGCTACTAAAATTATTGCTATAAATGTAACAAGGAAGAATGATTTTCTTTTATTTCTAGATATTTGATCTCGGAAGTCTATATGTTTCATGGAAGGATTAATGGATTAGAGTTTTTAAGTTTGGTGTCAAAT
>CAYSCL010000020.1:0-15553 GCA_964429545.1 Candidatus Woesearchaeota archaeon | reverse complement strand
ATCAAAAAAATAAAATCATGAAAAAAATAATTTTAATTTTAATTCTAATAGTGATTAGTTTCCTGTGCCATTCACAAGTATTTAATTGCGATAGTGCTATTGTTCTTGAATCGGGTATAACATATTATGGAAATACAACTAATGGACAGGATAGTATAGATTCTCATCCATATTTTAATGGGGGTGCACCAGATTGGCAAGGTAAAGAAGTCATACATAAAATAACTGCAGGAAAGGATGGAATTGTTTCCATGTTTACTCCTGGATCAGTTTTTACAGGGTATGAAGGTGGTTGTATAGATTTATTTGTGTATCCAAGTAATAATGACTGGTTTGTATCTGAATGGATTTTTGCAAGCAGTTCAGGGAAAGTTCTAGGTTATGATTCAATTTCTGCAGGTGAATCTCGATACTTTATTGTAGATACAAGGACAGGTTGCGAAGAAAGTGAATATACATTAAAAATTACTTTTCCAAAAGAGGAGGAAGAAGACACAACAACCGGAATAAATAATATTCAAAGTGATTTTTTAATCTATCCAAATCCTGCGAAATATTTTGTCAATATCGAAACAGAATCAAATGAAGGTTTTAATGTGGAAATATTTAATCTTTCAGGAATTAAACTCCATTCAATGTATTCAAAACAAAATAAATCAACACTAAATGTTTCTAATTTGAATGCTGGAATGTATATATTAAAAATAAATTATGAGAATAAAATAATTTTAAAAAAAATAATTAAACACTAAAAATTATGAAAACATTATTTCAAATTCAACAAGAAAGAAATTGGGCCTTAGTTTACGCAATGGTTTCACTATTTATTTCTCTCCTTATCTTTTTTTACTTATTTTTAAAGTTTGGAAAAGATTTCTTATTTACAGAAAAGTACTGGGTTGCTGGATTATATGCTATAAGTATTCTTTTATTTTCTCATGCGATAGAATGGTTCATCAGGTGGTATTATTGGATTATTAAAATACGGTTTCATTTTGGGAGTGGACTTTTTTTGATTAGTCTTGTCTTATTATGGGAAATGATGGAGATGAATAATTATTATGTATTTTTAAGCATATTTCCTTTGTTAGTAGGAATACTGAATTTAATTGGATGCAAACTTCCAAAAACACCCCAAGAATTTGATTTAGACTTAGCAAAAAAGTATCTGGAAGATAATTATCCTTGCAGTGTTTCTAATGAGGTTTTTGAACTTTGTTATGGGGGAAATAGTTGGTATTTTGTTTGGAATACAAAGGTACACCTAAACAATCTTTATTTCACTCGAATTTCTGTTGTAGGAGAAGAAAAACAAGTTTACAAATGCAAAAGAAAATTTAGAAAATTAATTCTTCCTGCAAGGATTCAAAATTTAAAAATAATAACATAAAGTTTATGGAAAAAATAATTAAAACTTTAAAAGATGTTAATACAAAACCAGGAGAATGGTATTCTGTTTTTTGGAAAGATAATTTAGAAATTAGGAGAGTTGTTTTAATTTTAGATGAGCCTAATTTTGCAAAAATAGAAACAGGTTATGAGGTTGAATTAAATTATTTCTTAGATCCCATAAAAATTTCAAAAGAAGAAGCAAAAAAAATGGTGCGAGAAGAAATAAACCATTTCAAAGAATTGTTGAAAATACCTATTCTTCATTCGGGAAATCTGAAAACAATAAAGTTGTTTTTGTTCAGTCTAGAAAAATTCTACGAAGAAAATTTCAAAGATTAATTATTGGACTCTTCATAAAACCTGCGAGAGTAAAAACAAAGCAGGTTTTTTCTTTAGAAAACAACAAAACAAAATAAATCAATTATTAATAACCAATTAAAAATTAAATCAAATGGAAATTTTAAAAACAATTCAATCAAAAGTAGAACTAGTTGAAAAAAGAGGTTCTATTGAAATTTATCAAAATCCAGAAACATTATTTTTCTCTATAAAAGTAAATGGGGAATGGATAAATAATTCTATAGAATTTTATAATTATAAAATAGAGGGAAATATAATTGGAGTTAAAATAAAATTCAATGGGGAATCTTTTTATTCTTATTATCTAATTAATGAAAAAAAGTGGTTGAAATTAAAAAATAGGAGATTCAAAAATGCGGAAGTTTATCATAAATACCTAATTCTAAAAAACCTAGATGGAGGAGATTCTGTTTATTTTCTTCAAGAAAAGAATTGGTTGAGGATTCATGGAAAAACCCAGTTTAAACTTGTTTCTTTAGAAGAAAACCATCTATTTATCAGGGCAACAGATGGAGAAAAATACAGATATGATTTCAAAACAAAAATTCTAAATAATTAAAGCCATGAAAATAATAATAAAAAATCTTAATCAATTTAGTGGACAGAAAAGAAAAAATTGGTCTGCTGGTTGGTTAAGTATAGTAAAAGGTTTATCAAAAGAAGGGACAATAATAATTTCTTTTGATAAAAGAAAAGAATCACAACCAAAAATAAAATTTATTTTGATAGAATTAAATGATGTTTTGGATGGTTTGGTAAATCCTGATTTTAACTCTATCTCTTTTTCAGATTTAATTGAAAAAGAACTAAGCGGTTTCAAAATTATTGAAGCAGATAAAGAAATTGAAAAACAAATTTTGAAAAAATAAGAAGCGATTTATTTAAAATCGAAGAAATAATTGCAAAAAATAAAATTAAATTTTAATTTAAAGAAAAATGAAAATAAAAATTATTAAAGAAAAAACAAGAGAAACTCCTTCATTTGAAATTGAAGGTTATACTCTAATTTTAGAAGGAACGTTCATTCCAGAATCAACTGAATTTTTGGAAAATATCCTAGAAGAGATAACTAAAGAGAAAATTAGTAAATTAATTTTCAAAATCCCTTTTTCCAATAACATCGCAAACAAGTTTATTGTAAATTTAATTTATGGATTTCCAGTTAAAGAGATTCACTGGTATTATGTGGATGAAGAAACAGAAGAACTTGGAGAAACTTTCGAAACAATATTTCCAGAATTGAAATTCATTTTAATAAAAGATAAATCAAATTCAAAAATTTTTAATTAAAATATTATGCAGACACTTTTAATAGAACAAACAGAAAAAACTCCGCAAATAACTTTTCATTGCGGGGTTCTCAGAATTACTGGAAAATCAATCACTCAAGATGCAGGAAGATTCTATTTTCCTGTTATTAAAAAATTATCAGATTGGATAGATAAAAAAGAAATAAAAAAAATTATTATTCAATTGAAATTTGTAAATCTTCCTTCCTTCAGAGAATTAGAAAAGATTATTAAGATTTTTGAAATCTCTAGTCTTGGAAAAATTGATTACTATTATGGAAAAAATGATATTATTTGGAAGGCAAAAGGAGAACAGTTAAAATCGGATTTTCCAATAGTCGAATTAATCGAGGCAGATTAAAATGAAAAATAAAAAACTTAATTCAGAAATTGAAAAAGCAATTTTAGAAGAAGACGTAATGTCTTTGAGAGAAAATTTAAAACAAATTACTAACAAAAAAGAAAAATCAAATGGAATCAAAAATTTCTTTAAACGATTATTTGGAAGGAATTTCTAAAAAAAGAAAACAAGTTTGTGCGTCTGAAGATGAAATAGAAGGAGCAAATGATTTAATTAATTCTTGTGAAGAATTAAGCGAATTAATCTTTTGTCTTCAAAATGTCCAAATTCATGGGTCTTTTAAAATAAAAATTATGAAGAAAATAGAAAAAACGTATCCAGAATATTTTAATCAATAAATTATGTTTTTAAAAATTTTAGAAATCATTGGAATAATTATTTTAATTGGGCTTGTATCTTTATGTTTTACAATTTGGTACAAACTTAGAAACCACCCGTACAAATAATCTCTTTCACTCTTCCTAAAACCTGTGAGAGTATAAACAAAACAGGTTTTTTCTTAAGAAAAATAACAAAATAAAATATATTCAAATAATATTAATTAATGAAATTTAGAATCATGAAAGAAATTAGTAAAATTTTAGAAAAAACATGGGAAATAACTTTTGTTGTTATTTTATCCCTTTTCATTGTAACCTTAAAATTCAATCTTTTAGGAAAATCCAATATGGATTTTTTATCAGAAGTCTTTATTGGAGTTCTTTTATGATTAGTTTTACTAGCAGCTTTATCAAGTACCCTCAAATCAATAATTTTCTCTGGAAAAAGTAAATTCTTCGAGATTTTGCACATATCTTTGGCAATATTTATTTTAGGAATGTGTACAAAATTATTTATTCTTGCAGCAAACAAAACAAATATGAAATTTTTTGTTCTAAGTTTGCTTCTATTGGTAACAATAGATTTGTTTGTTTTAACTTTAAAATCAAAAAATAAAAATCATGAAAACAAAAAAGAAAAATAGAATCAGATTTCTTATGTTTTTTTATGTGTTAATATTTACATTTTCAATTTATCTTTCTTTTCAACTTTGCAACCGTATGGAATTCTATAAAAATTTATATGATACAACTAAGAAGGTAGAAGCAAAATTAATGGAAAGAATAAATCAAAAATGCGAATACATTATTTCAGTACAAATTATAACAGGCGAAGCACCATTAAAAGAAACATTAGAGTTTTATTCTGAAACAAAAAAGCTTCAAGATTTAGAAAGTTATTCAACTAATTTTCTAAAAATGGTAAAGAAATCAATTATTTACTCTCTCATTTCATTAGTAATAGGGTTGATATTCCTAATACAAATTAAAGTAAAGTATAACCAATTAAAAAATAAAAAGTATGTTTGACACAAGCTAAAAATTCATTAAAAACTAACAACAAACTAATAATAAGCTAAACAAAGAAGTATTAATCATTAAAAATTTTTAATTATGCATAAAATTAGTAAAATTTTAAATCAAGACAACCTTTCTATTGAAGATATATCTAAAATTGAAGGATGTTGGGAAGAAATGATAGAAAAATGTTTCCATTTAAGAAACAAAAAAGCAATTTATTTTTATAAAGGGTGCAAAAAACATTTGACTTTAAACCAAATTGAAACTATTGAAATTATTTCTCAAATCCCGGCAATAAGATTCCAAAAAGCAATTGAAACAATAAAGGCTTGCCTGATTTTTACAAAGAAAAAAGAATTGGAAAAATTGGTAGAACGAAAAATCAATGGAAACAATTCAGAAAGGCTCGGAGGAGCAATCTCTATTTTATTTGTTGAATTAAAAAACGAAAAGAATTTTTTGAAAGAGTTGTTGAGCAATACAAACGATTCAAAAATACAGAGATTGGCCTTTAAATCAATTCCCGAAGAATTTGCAAATTTGGCATTTTAATAATTAATGGAAATTCTTTTCGTAGAATTTTTTATCTTTAATCTAAAAAACGAATAAAATAAATGTCAAAAGAAACTTTATTTGAAAAGTTGAAAAAGTCAACAAAATTAATAAAAGAAGGAAAAATTACATTATCAAATATTGAAGAAGAAGAAATTTTAATAGAAAATTGCAATGAAAATGAAGAATTAAATCATTGTCTAAATTCAAATGAATTAAATCCGAAATTCAAGCATCTGATAATGAAAAGATTTTTACAGATTGAATAATAAAATATTCTGTAAATAGTCTCAATAATCAATTAGTATTAACAATTTAAATTTTCAAAATTATGAAAAAATTATTTGTATTTTTAATCGTGATTTGTTTAATCCCTCTTGGTTGCAAAAAGAAACAAGAGGAGTTGGCAAAAGAAAAAGCTTTAATTAAAAATCAAAGAGTTGAAGCTTTAAGAAATCTAAAAAGTGTGGATATTGAAGCGTATATAATTGCGTATGTTTTCAAAAATCAAGAAAAAGCCATTGGTTCAATACCGGTTGTGAAAATTCCCGCACGGACTTCTTTCATTTTTGTTTACAAAGAAAAAGAATATTCTTTTACTTTGAAAAACGATATATGGGGAATTCAAGATGGGGAGAAAATTTTAATGAGGGCGGGATATATTAAAAATTCCCCTTTATTTGAATTTATTCCAGCAATCATTGAAAAACCTCAAAAATGGTGGACTAAAAAGGAATTGGAACCATGGATTAGGAAATATCCTTTGACTCCAGTTCAATATGAGGAGGGAATAAATTATCCCACTTTTTATAATCTGGAATGTTTTGAGAGAACCGCTGCAACTGGAGCAAAAAATATTTACTTGAAAGATGGGCCTACTCTACAAACCCTATGCGGAAATATTTTCTTATTTTTTAATTCCAATTATGAGCCTTGGAAAATTCGTCCCCATTATAAAAAATAATTAGAATTTTAGAAAATCCTCTTCGGAGGATTTTCTTTTACAATTATTCAAAGGGAATCTTTTGAAGTTCGATTCTTCAAATTGTACAACAACTCAATGTCAACTAAATTCAAAGCTTATGAAAACATTTATTAAAATTTTATTGGGAATAAGTTTTTTTGTATCTATTACATTAACTTATGTTTTCTCAGATTTAGAATCAATCTATAGAATTGGTTTTTTATATGGGGGAATTATATTTGGAATTTATTTTTTCCATATGTTGGGAGAAAAAAAGGGACATCTTTTTGATTACTCTAAGCTAATTGTTATGTTTTCTTTATGTTTAATATTTTCAGTAATTTTGGCATTTTTAATTAATGCATTTGAAAATATTAGGTTTTTAGAAGGATTTATTATCAGCTCAACAGCAGTTTATGCTTTTGGATACCTATATTTGGCACTTAATCTAAAAAAATAAAATTATGAAAAAAGAAAAATTAAAGGAAATTCAACCCATTAATCTTCTGAATCCTGAAAAAATGAAAAGAAGAGAACAATTTAGGAGGAAAAAAGAAATTATTCTAAATAAAAGAAAGCGCTCACAAATTGATTTAAGTCAAAATTAAACTTTAATTAGAAAATCCTCTCCGGAGGATTTTCTTTCAAATCAGAAAAAAATAATCTGTAAAAACAGAACTAAATATATTCAATGCAATATTAATCTAAATAAAAAAATTATGAAAACAAAATTAACAATTATTTTATTGTTGTTTTCTCTTTTAGCAATTTCGCAAGAAAAGAAAACAATTATCAACAACAGTGGAGACACAATGGTTGTTGTGAACCAAAAAGTTTATTCATCGATGACTTTTTTGAGTCTATTATCTGGAAATTTTTCAGAAAAAACTCTATCCGAATTCAATCCAGTTAAATTAGTTAATGCAAAATTGGGTTGTTATTCTAAATTTATTGAATCTTATGCAATTATCAATTATGGTGGGGGTTCAAGGATTTATGAAAAGGATTTTTCCGAAACAGTCGAAGAAATAACTTTGACTTCAACAGGTTTTGAATTAAAGATAAAACCTTTGCATATCCCAATAAAACATAATTTAATTGAATTTTATATTTCAGGAAATTATTCTTATTTTTGGCTATTAAGAAAAGAAGGTTATGGGGTTGAATTTTCAAACAATCAAGGGAATTCTATGGGGGGTTCTATGGGATTACAATATTCAATTTATACTCAAACAGGAAAACTTTTTTTCTATTGCGGATATGGGATTGATTTCTTAAAAATTAATCAAAATAAAACAATAACTTCTATTTATGATGATACAAAATTAGAAGGCATTAGTTTTGGTTTGATTTTTACATTCAATAAAGGCTCAATGTTAACCGGAAAAAACAAAAATAAATTATTCAAAGATTATGAAGATTCTTATAACAATTATTTTTATTAGCCTTTATACAATAATGGCAAAGGGACAATTTTATTCACAGTCTCCTTCTTTAGTGGGAGGATTCAGATTAGGTCAAGGAAAATTTTTAGATGAAAAAATTTCATCAAATCATGAAACCTTATATTCTGTTTATTTTGAAATGGGTTTAAGATTTAAGGCAATCAACCACAAAAAGAATCCTCCTATTCATAGATACATAAAAAATGATTTTAGTATTTTTTATGAATATACTTTTTCAAATCCCCTTGATTTTATTTCAAGCGGATTAAATTATAAAATATATTTTTCAGAAATCTATAATCCTAAATTTTACATGGCAATGAATTTTGGAACAAGAGTTGGATATACGTATTTTAGTGAGTTTTTTGAGAAAGAAAATTTTTCTAATTACCATGGCCTAATTACAGGAATAAATTTTGGATTTGTATTCTTTGAACCTCTAAGTTTGATTGTTGGTTTTAATTATGACCAATATTTCTGTTTTGATCCAGATGAAAATAGTATTTTAAAAGATGAAGAAAATTTTGGAAAATTATCTCTGGGTATAACTTTCTTAGTGAACATCAATTAAAAAATAAAAAAATGGAAACAAAAGCTTTTTGGATTTTATTTGTTGCAGCTTCAATAATTGGAGTTATTCTTTTGAAAATGTCCTATAAAATCATAAAAAAAATAAGACTTGGTGGGCATATTTATAATCACCATCAATTGAAACTAATTTTGACGGGTATTCATAAAATTATAATGAATCCAAATTATCTTATTGGTGAATGGGTAATTCTTTGTTCACCTGGTGAAGGAAGGAAATTGTTAAAAGAAAAAGGGTTGATTGAAGATGAAATTATTCAGGAAGGTCTTTGGAAATTAACAGTTACAAATAAAATGAAAAAAATTGTAATAAATTCTACCAGGGAACAAGCAATTCACGAATTTGGAAAAGAATTGGAAAAGGAAATAGGAAATTTTGAATTAACAAAAAGGATTTCTCCTTTTCTTCTTGAAATTCTAAAACAGATTAACTCTTAGCAAAGAAGGAGAATCCTTCTCTGTAAAATTACAAATATAAAAATAAATAAATTATGAAAAAAATAATTTTAATTTTAATAATTATCTTTGCAACCATATTTGCAAATGAATCTAAATCTCAAGAAACTAAATTATATTTAAATTTTCAAGAATTAATGAAAAACGAGAAAACATATAAAATTTATATAGTTGTAGACTTGTTTGAAGAATCCAGAGTATATCGTTATAGAATAAATGGAAATTCAATTAATGATATCTTCTATGAATCAAAAAAAGATTGGGAAAAAGTTCCAATAGAATTAGAATTTAATTATGATTCTAACCCCCATGTTTCTGAGATAGAAATATGGTACACAATAAAAACAAAAAATAATTGTGTTGATGGGGAGAAAAAAATGAAAATCAAAAGATGTAAAAATAATTTCTTAAAATTTGAAGAAGGTTTCTTTGGCATTAAAGTCAAAAAATCTACAAATCCTTTTGAATAAAATCTTTAGCAAAAAGCGGATTTTTCCGCTTTTTGTTTTAAATTATAAACTAAAAATAGGAGATTAAAATCATGAAAAAATTAATTATTATTTTAACAGTTATCTTTGCAATTATCTTTGCAAATGAATCTAAATCTCAAGATTTGGATAATTCCTGGAAAGTTTATTTTCATAATAACTATTCTAAAACAATTTATGTGGCAGTGCATGTAATGGATTATAAGACTGATGAATGGGAGACAAAATATTGGACTATCGTAGGACCAGGACAAAAGGCATTAGTTTTTCACACAAATAATAAGTTTTTTTATTATTACGTCTTAACACAACCAGAATCAAACGGAAAATATGATTATTGGGGAGGAAAAGACCTTCATAGGAATGTGGAAAAAAGGATGATCAAGGAAGGGAAAGAATATGTGGAAAAACCAGAAGTTGGCTTCAAAAAAGGAGAACTTCCTTTTGGTTTGGTAGATAGTAAGAAATATACCGTCCATATTGGAAATTCTTCTAAAAAAACATATATTCCTCCAGAAAAAAATTGGAGAGTCTATTTTGAGAATGATTGGGTTAGAAATATCTATTTAGCTGTACATTACATGAAGGATGGTCAATGGGAAACTAAATACTGGTATGAATTAGAACCAGGAGAAAAATCATATATTTTTGAAACAGATAATTCAATTTTTTATTATTATGGTTATAATATCTATTCTTATTTTGATGGGAGAAATTGGCATGACTTGGAATATCATTGGGGAGGTTCCAGCTATTGGGAATATATTTATGGAGAATATAGATATTTCAAAAAAGCAAAAATCAATTATGATAGTATGCATGGTCAAAAATATACAATCACTTTGAATCGCTAAAAACAAAAAACCATGAAAAAATTAATTATTATTTTTTTAATTTCTTTATTCCCTTCAATCCTGTTTTCTCAGGAAATAGCAGACACAACATCTTTTTCCCAAATTTACGAAGTTATTTTTCAAAATAACAGTGGAAGAGATATTTGGGTGGCTGTAAAATATTTCCCTGTTGGCAAAAATAATCCCTTAACAACTAAATGGAGGTATATGATTAATGGTGAAGAAAAAAGTATTTGCTTCACAGATGCAGATGTTTTTTACTATTCAGCCAAAACAGCTAGCGGAAGGGGAACTTGGACCGGAGGTTATTCAGCCAAAGTAGAAAACAGAAATGTTGGAATGAGGCGTATTAATATATCTAAAAATAATTCTATCCCAGATTCAATTTTTGTTTTTAGTATAGAATGGGGCGGAGAAAATTAAAATTTTTTACAAGCTCTTTGTCAACAATATTATCAACAATAAATAAAAACAAAAAATTATGAAAAAATTAATTATTATTTTAACGGTTATTTTTGCAACCATGTTTGCAAGTGAATCTTACTCCCAATCTAATTATGCAACTATTGGTGAAGGAAAAACTATTCCTTATTGCATTTGGAAAGTTCAAGTTTTAGATGAATTTAATGATGCTCCTTTGAGCAATGCCCGTTTAGAGTTTTTCAATTATCAAGATAAAATGGGAACAATAAGAACAAATGAAAATGGAATTGCAGTAGTAATTGTATATGATGTTGCAAAAATTCAAAATTCCTGGAGTTTAAAAATAACTGCTGCTAATTATTCATATAATTCTTGGGAAAAAAGAATTAAACAATATGATTATTATTCGGGCAATGAAAAAAAGGTCTTGGTTTTAAGCGGAGTAGATTGGGGCAATAAAAAGGCACAGCCTTCAGAACGTAGTATTGCAAATCTTGTAAGCAATGGAAGGTACACTTCATGGAACATTAATGAAGAAAGAAGAAATTATGGTGTAAAAATACCTCTTTTTGAATTCAATGTGCGTTTGCAATACCAACATCATCCTAAAGATAATATTTATCTCAATGGGGGTGGAAGTAATAATTCAAATAATGAAACTGAAAAATCTTTTGAATCTTCTTGGGCATATAATGGAAAAATCCATGGATCTTTTGAATGGGTTAAGGGAGATATAACAATTTTGGTTAGCCCTACTGGCAAATATTTAGAAGATAGAGAATTATATAGGGCAATTGTATTTAATGAAAATCAAATAATTCATTATGGAGAATTGCATTTGTTGCCCGAAGCAAAAATAGAAGCAAAAAAATTAAGACAAAAATTTTAACATAGAATTTTTGATTTTAAAAAATATCTCCCTCCTTTGTGTTGGAGATATTTTTTTTGCAAAATTTCCTCTCTCAAACTTCTAAGAAATATTTTTTTTGCAAAATTTCCCACTCCAAACTATTAAAAAATATTTTTTTTTCAAAATTATATGAAAAATATTTCATATTTATTCCAAAATAAAAAAATTAACCAAAAATCCAATTCCTAACAATTTCAAAAAGTTCTATAAAAAATATCATATATATTAAAGTAAATTTATTTCAATTTCACTTCTTTTAATCTTCTTTCTAAAGCAACAATGGCTTTTTTAAAAATATCTTCTGCAGAAATTTGACCAAAAGATTCAATGGTTATTACAATTTCATCAGTATCTTTAATTTCAACTTCTTTTTTATTTTTTTGAGCCAATCCTTCACAAAAATCAGCCAATGGTTTTTCCAAATTATCTTTCACAACAATTTTGTTCCCTTTAGTTTGCATTTCAGCATCAGGAAAAACTCTTTTTATTTCTTCTTCAAATTCTTTATCCAAAGTGATTTCACTAAGATTTCTATAAAATAAAATTCCTGGACTAAATTTAGAATGGTTTTTACCAAGCCCCATTTTAGTTGTAGCTTTTATTTTTAATTCTTGATCTTTACTCAATAAAGTAATTGGAACATTATCATGAACAAATTCACAATCTCCTTTTATGTCTCCAGAATAAATAATTCCATCTCTTTTAACATTCAATTTTAACTTCAAAACAGTATCTTCTTTCCAAGATTTATCCATCTTGATTGGTATCAAACCCATTCTATGTGCAACAGTCTCATCATATAAAGCAGAATCATTTTTCGAAATTTCCAATTCATCTATTGCCATTGTAGGAATCAAACCAACGCTTCTCCTAATAGAATTCGCCAAGCTTTCATTAGTTTTTGCAATGAAAACAATTTTTTCAGGTGTTTTTTTTATAATTTTCATTTAAATTAAAATTTCAAGGCATATATAAGGCTTATGGCCTTCTACCCCTACGTCCTCCTTGTTTCTTAGGTCCTCCACGAGGAATCCTTGTATTATCTAAAATATTCAAAATCTTAAATCCTGCTCTAGTCAAACTCTTAACAATAGCATTAGCACCAGGTCCAGGCGCAGGATTTCCAGTTTTAGCCCTTATTCGAACATAAAATGATTTAACTCCTAAGTCTTTCACATCTTCGGCTATTCTTTTAGCAATGAACATCGCAATTGTAGGGTTTGCCTTCAAACGATTATGCTTTGTTACCATTCCACCTGTAACTTTTGAGATAGTTTGTCCAGCCATATCAGTAACGTGAACAAGTGTATTGTTAAAAGATGTATAAATATTAATAACTGCTTCAGATTCTTTGCTCACAGTAGGTTTTCTAGAAAATTCTTTCTTTTCTTCAACTTTAAATTCATCCTTCTTTTCTTCCATTTTCTTTACTTCTTTCTCAATTTTTTCTTCTTTTTTCTCTGCCATTTTACTCTTTTTCTCCTTCTTCATTTTCTTCTTCAATTTTTTCTTCTACTTTAGGTTTTTTATTTGTTTTTTTAATTGTAATTTTGTCTTCCAATTCAACAGGAACAATGTAAGACGGGATATTAACAACTTTCCCATCAACTAAAACTTTTTTATGAGTTATCATTTGTCTTGCAGTTTTAAGAGTTGGAACAAGGCCTTTAGCAGCAATTACTGTTTGTAATCTACGGTTAAGATAATCTGTTTTATCAAGACCTAAAACATCTGCAATAGATTCAACTTTTAATCCAATCTTTTTTAATTGTTCGAATAATGCTTGTTTTTCTTCTTCGCTGGCTTTAATCAATTTTTTAGCTTTTTGCCTCATAACTCTAATCTTGGCATCAGCTTTCCAAATTTCTTTTTTATTCTTTAAACCATATTCTTTTTTAACAACAACTTCTTCGTCAATTCTTGCTTTATCAAAGGGTCTCTTTGGTTTTGAATAAATTTTATGTCTTCTCTTCATTTTCTATTATTTCTTTTTAATTCCTGATCCTTTTTTCCTGTTTCTTCTGAAATTTCCTTTAGTTCTTTGTCCCCTAGAAGGCAATCCTAATACATGTCTCAATCCCCTATAACTTCTAATTTTCTTCAATCTTTTAATATCAAATTCTTTTGTCAAGTCAAGGTCTCCTCCAAGTAAATGTTTGTCTTCACCTGTTTCAAAATCATCCCTTCTGTTTAGCAAATATTTGGGTAACTTTGGATTTTTCAAGAAAGTTGAAATTTTTTCTATTTCTTTATCTGTTAAGGCCCCAATCTTTTTGTCTTTAGGGATACCTAAAGCATGACAAGTGGCATTTGAGAGAGTCCAAGAAACACCTTTTATTTTTGCAAGTCCAGGGTAAAGTTTCATTCCTCCCTCTATATCTTTCGATAGGATTCTTACAATTCTTCCTTCGCTTTTTTGTTGCGTTTCTTCTGTCATTTTTTGTTTTTTTTCTTCTGTCATTTTTATCCTGTAAATAAATTGTATCTTTCCATATTTGTTAATTCTTGAAAGATTCTTTTCTCAATCGCTTTTTCTGGATCCGGCAAATTTTGAACCCTTTTTTTCATATCCACAAAAGATTCAAAAGGTTTTTCTTCTCTTTGTTTCAAGATTTCTTGCATGTGTTTTTTACCCAGTCCAGGCAAAAGTTCTATTTGATGCAACCTTTTGTTTATCGCCAGCGATTCATTGAAAAACTTAACAAATTTTTCTTCTTGTTCTTCAACAATTTTTTTTATTATTTCTTGAAGTTGACTTTTAGCAGCTTCAGTAAGCTTCTCTCTCTTTAGTCTTCCCAAGATATAATAAACTTTATCTCGTTTTCCTTCTCCGATATAGACATCTTCCCCTATATCCAATGTTATTCCTCTTCTAGGTACAAGCTCTAGAAGAGTAAAATTGTTTTTACCAATAGCTTGAGCTATGGGCATCATTTTTTTCTCCAACGGGTAACCGTTTGGTAAGTATTCTAATATTGTTGCATAATCTTCTTTTGACATTTTCTCTATTTGTATTCTTTAATTGTTTGTAATATTTTGTTAATTTCATCTTCTTCAAAATTAGCATCAGTTGCAATTTTGTTTAATTCTTCTTTGTTTTCAGGAAGCATGTCTATAAACTTTGCAATGTGCTTTTCATTCAATTTAATTAGGTCTAATGATTCTAATTTTTCTCTTAACTCTTTTGCTTTCTTTTCATCCAATGTAACAAATTTCTTTATGTATGCTTTTGTCTCATTGTTTTTCAAATATTCTAAAGATTCTGACATGCTTATTGGTTTTGTACTTTTTATCATTTTACTTCTTGATTTGTTTTATTTTTTTTAAATGTATTGGCTCAATTAAAAATTCTTTTTCTTTGTTAATATCTTTAATTTTTACCAAATATGACTTTCCTCTTTTGCCTCCAACAATTCCTGTTTTTCCCTGTAATCTTTTTGGGAAATTAACATTCAATGAAATGTCTCTTTTCACAGCAACATTATCTCCTTCTTTGAATTTTTGGAAATATTTACTAAGAGAGATTTTTCCTCTAGTTCTAATTTCTTTTCGTCTTACCATAACTTATTGGAAAAAAATCCCCTTTAAAAACTTATCCTTTCTAAGAAAAATATATTGACTTGCCAAAATTTCTTTGATTACTCAATTTGTAAGTCCAACACCCAAATTACCTTCAACTCTTGCATTTTCCATGTTCTCTTTTATTGCTTTAAACATTTTTTCTCCCCAAACTCCAACCCCACAAGAATCACAAAAATCAATTACACTTTCTTCAGAAATTTCAGTTTTACAATAAATACATTTTTTTGTCATTTCCTCTTTTTTCAAAACTTGTTTGAACTCCAATGTAATGCTTAGAATTATTTTCTTTTTAAACATTTATGTTTCCTGGAAAATATATTTGCATTTTTCAATTATTTTAGATTTTTTATTAACAGTAACTTTTAAAAACCCACTTAAACGATATATAATTATGATAGTTCCAGTAAGATGTTTCTCATGTGGAAAGCCAATTGGCCACCTGTGGGAAGAATTCAATAAAAGAAAACAAGAAGACGAAAATGAAAAACAAATCTTGGATGATTTGGGATTAGAAAGATTTTGTTGTAGAAGTGTTTTCTTAGGACAAGC
>CAYSCL010000019.1:0-17402 GCA_964429545.1 Candidatus Woesearchaeota archaeon | reverse complement strand
TGCTTCCCAAACAGTCGCAGTAGTAAATAATGAATTGGATTTTAGGGGGATTTAATCAATTTTATTTTCTATGTTTCCCCTAGATTTGTATCTAAAGAATTTGTCTTTCTTAAGAAAATGAACTCCAAGGGGTTTTGCATCATCTTCATCAAGAATTTTGTTTTGTTTAACATAATGATTTATTCTATATTCACTTTCTTGAATTTCAGAAAACAATGCACCTTTAGTATCAGGTCTAATTTCATTAAAACTATTATATCCTAAAAGCCTTTCCATCTTTCGATTAATTCTATGTTCTTCACTCATAAAATAAATAATCAAAATCAATTTTTAAATTTATACTTCTCCCCTACATTCCCTATTAACTCTTTCAAAAAAATCTTCCATGAAACTATGCCTTTTTTCAGCAATTCTTTTTGCTTCATCCGTAAACAATTTATCTTTGATTTTTTTCAATTTCATGTGGTAATGCTGATAAGCAGTATCTTCTTTAGAATAGGGCTCAACATTTTCGAAATTAACTTCTGGATTATGAGTTCTGGCTTTGTAAGTTCCAGAAAAATTAGCAGCACGAAGAATTCCAATTGCACCAATGTTGTCCAATTTATCTGCATCATAAAGTATTTTTGCTTCTTTACTTTCTGGAGCTTGACCTTTACTAAATCTATGCTGGAGAATACAGTGTTTAATCTTTTCAATTTTTTCATCTTCTAATCCATGTTGTTTCAAAATCCCTTCAGCCATAACTGCTCCAATTTCGGCATGGCAAACTTTTCTATTCAACCTATCTTCTTCCGGCCTTCCAATATCATGTAACAAAGCAGCAATACCCAAAATTTCCAAATTAGCATTTTCAATTTTCCCAATATGCAAAGCTAAATTGTAAACCCTCAAAGTGTGATCCCAATCATGGCAGCCCTCACTCTCTTTCAACAAATATTTTACTTCTTCTTTTAATTGTTCCAACATATCAAGTCTATCAAAAATAAATATTTAAACTTTCACCCCTTTATTTTATAGTGAATCTAAAAAATATTGTATTAACCTCCACAATTGTTCTAGCTTCTTTATTTGCAACTGCGCAAAAATATCCTTTGGGAAAAGATGGCAGGACAACTAAACAAGGAATCCAACAATATGTTATGGACAAAGATTCAATAGTTAATTCAGAATTTGATAAAAAATTCAAAACAAATTCAATTCCCATAGATTTTAAGACTGATGATTTATCTTATTATACGGACTATACTGGGGAAAAGGGATATTACCAAGGTTTAGATGGGGCAGGAGAAGCCATAATAGATCATGAATCGACTTTTGAAAATTATTCAGTGAATCTATTGCCCCCAGAAAGAAAAAATGATTTTATTTATAATTCAGATTTTGTAAAAGGAACAATGTTTCATGAAAAAGCTCACGCATATTGGGAAATGATTGAAAATCATTCTAAAAGAAATGGTGTCAAAATCTATCTGCCAAAAAAAAGTGAGGAAAATTATGAATTCAGAAAATCCTTTTTAGAAGAAGGTTTTACAGAATATTGTGCTTGGAGAGCCGGAGAAATCATTGCTCCAGAAAAATATATTTATCCAAAAAACCTTAAAGATTCAATAACCAACCAAACATGGGAAGTAGAATACAAATATTCAATGTATTTTTTAAAAAATTTCTTAGATGCATTTCCTTTGGATTTTGCAATAGGGATAATGTTAACCAATGCTCCGCCAACAGAAGAAGAAATGTTAAATCCCCTTTTTTATTATAGAAGATTAAAACACTCAGAATTAAAATTTAGTTTTCAGAATTATGCCCCAAAAACCCAAGATTTTAAAACTAAATAGAACTAATTAAAATATATAGGGAAAATGAAAAAGTCAATTAGATTATATATTTCTGGAACTGTGCAAGGTGTTTTTTACAGAGCATTTGTAAAAGAAAATGCAGAAAAATTAAATGTCAAAGGTTTTGTTAGAAATTTGGAAGATGGAAGAGTAGAAATATTTTTGGAAGGGAATCCAGAAGAAGTAAAAAAAATGATTGAGTTATGTAAAAAAGGTCCGAAACATTCTATGATTAAAAATGTAGAAGAAAAAGAAGAAAGATTCCAAGATTTCAAAACATTCAAAATATTACATATTTAATAAAAGAGGAAAATGATATACACAAACTCAGACGGTGGAGCACGTGGAAATCCCGGGCCAGGAGCAATTGGAATAGTTGTAAGAGATGAAGATAAAATTCTAGATGAATATGGGGAAGTTCTAAAAGGAAATGTAACAAACAATGTTGCAGAATACAACGGATTAATTAGGGCATTAGAAATAGCATCAAAACACACACAAGGAGAAATAACTTGCATATTGGATTCAGAATTAATTGTAAAACAACTTTTGGGAGAATACAGGGTAAGAAATTCAGTGTTAATGAAACTATTTCTAAAAGTTCAAAAACTCCAAAATAGATTCGACAAAATAACTTATGTTCATAAAAGACGTGAAGACAAATGGCAAAAACATGTTGATTATATTCTTAACAAAAAATTAGATGAACATTTGGGAACTAAAAATTAAAATTTATGGCCAATGTGCTTCAAAGCATTGTAAAATTTAATTCCTTGTTCGATTGCATCATCTATGGCCTTATGAGTATGGTTTTCATTGGGCTTTAATCTTAGATTTTTTATATTTTCTTCCATATTCCTAACAGAAAATCTAAATCCAGTATTCATACTATCCGAGGAATAGCCAAATGGGTTTTTGTTATCGTTAAAATTGGACAAATAATAAAAGATAAAAGAGCCATCAAATAAATTATTGTCAGAAACTAGCCTTGGCTGATAGCCTTTAGAATTTTTTTGTATCCATTCTGCAAAATAGGGCATGACTAACTCTGGTCTTTGCCCCTTTTCTTTCAATATGTCCAATACATCTTCAGGATGGAATCGAGAATGATTATAATCCTCCAAACAATTTAATTTTGAAGCCCCTTTTTTGAAATTTTCCAAAAGATAATCATCCCTTATTGGTTTCAATTCAGCATAAAAAGTTCTATCAAATTTGCCATCTACAACACAGGCTCCAAAAGACAACATTGAAGAGTTCCAAGGGTATTGTCCATTTGCTTCAACATCAATTGAAAAATATTTTTTTGGTAGTTTCATAAAATTATTTCACATTTTCCATTTATATTAATTTATGTACCCACCAACAATTATAAAAACCAAAACTTTCTTTTCTTAACATGGAACTCAAAGGTAGAGAAAAACAAATTGTTGAAGAAAGAATAAAGAAAATAAATGACTTGAAAGAAATGGGTATTAATCCTTATTCTCATAGATTTGATGATCATGAAAAAAGAATTCATTCTGAAACAATAAAAGAAAAATATTCTAAATTAAAAAAAGAAGAAAAATCTAAGGAAATTACAATAGTCGCAGGAAGAATTATGACAAAACGTTCTTTTGGAAAACTTGCATTTTGTCAATTACAAGACATCAGTGGAGAAATACAATTAGTCTTTCAAAAAGGTGAAACTCCAGAAAAAACTATGGAAATTTTCAAAAAAATAGATGCAGGCGACATAATTGGAATTAAAGGAAATCCTTTGAGAACAAAAACTGGAGAAGTTTCTATTTTAGTACAAGAGTTAGATGTTCTAACAAAATCAATTTTGCCCTTGCCAGACAAACATAAAGGATTACAAGACGATGAGGAAAGATTAAGAAAAAGATATTTGGATGTGATAATGAATCCAGAAGTTAAAGATATGTTTTTGAAAAAACAAAAATTTTGGGCATCAATGAGAAATTTTTTGATTAAAAATAAATTTTTAGAAGTAGAAACTCCAATTTTAGAAAATTCTGCAGGAGGGGCGGCTGCAACACCTTTCAGAACACACCATAATGCATTAGATTTAGAGGTCTATTTGAGAATATCCATGGGTGAACTTTGGCAAAAAAAAGCTTTAGTTGCGGGTTTTGAAAAAACATTCGAAATTGGAAGACAATTCAGAAATGAAGGAATGGATGCAGAACACTTACAAGATTATACTCAGATGGAATTTTATTGGGGGTATGCAAATTATGAAGATGGAATGAAATTGGTTGAAGAAATGTATAAAGAAGTTGTACAAGAAACGTTGGGCACATTAAAATTTGAAGTACATGGGCATAAAATCAATTTAGGAAAAAAATGGGAAAGATATGATTTTGAAAAATTGATCAAAGAAAAAACAGGAATTGAAATTTACAAAGCAGATAAAAAAGAAATCATGAAAAAATTAAAAGAATTAAAAATGGATTTTGATCCAGAAGTAGAAAAATGGAGAATGGTAGATTTATTATGGAAATACTGCAGGAAACAAATTTCAGGTCCAGGGTTTTTAGTAGGCCAACCAGTAGAATTAACTCCTTTGGCAAAACGTTCTGAAAAGGATCCAAGAAAAGTGGAACAATTCCAAGTAATAATTGGAGGTTCAGAAGTTGGAAATGGATATTCAGAATTGAATGATCCGGTTGATCAAGATAAAAGGTTCAAAGAACAAAGAGCTTTAGGAGAAGCAGGCGATGAAGAGGCAATGGAACATGACGAAGGATATGTAGAAGCATTGAAATATGGGATGCCCCCTGCATGTGGTTTTGGAGTCTCAGAAAGGCTTTTCGGTTTCCTAATGAATAAACCCCTTAGAGAAACAGTTTTATTCCCTTTAATGAGGCCGGGGTTTGAGCCCGAGAAAGATTAGAGTTAATTTAAATTTCTAACAGTCAACCAAACAAAACTCCACCAAGAAATAAAACTAATTACTAAACTAACTCCAATTTTTATTTGCAAAGTCCTTGGCAATAATTCTTTGATTCCAATTCTTCTATTCAATTCTGGCGAAATAATAAAAGATAAAAAACAACCGTTCAAAACCATTACAATTAACAATAAACTCTTCCACAAATAAATACCTTCAAAAGAATTTCTAATAAATATAATAATCCAAGTGATTAAAACAATAATTGTTCCAATCCAAATAAGGGGCTTTGTTGTGTGATGTGCAAAAATTGTTTGTTGTGTTTTTTCAATATTTTTTCTAGAAAAGAAACCCATAGTATCAATAACTGTAGCTGCACCAAGCCCAATAATTATTCCCGCTAAATGAAAAAATAATAACCACATAAAAAATTTAACAAACTAAAATTTATAAAGCTCTTTGAATTATTTTATCCATGGCACTAATTGTAAAATCTAATATAAAGAAAACAGTAAAAGAATTACAAAAAGGAGAGGAAGGAATAACTTCAGTTGCCGAAGAAGTAGGATTTGCTCTTGAAAGAAAAGTTGAAGAAATGTTAACAGATGCAATAGATAGGGCAAAAGCAAATAAAAGGAGAACTTTGCATGCAAGAGACCTATAAATCAAAATGACAAAAAATAAATTTCCAGTTTTCGCAACAGTTGTATTGGTTTTTTCTATAACTTGGTTATTAAAAGAATTGGATATCTATGATATAAATTTGCCAATTCTTCCAGTAATACTTGTAATTTTTTCAATAGGATGGATTTTTAATCGATTCAGAAAATAAAATGCCAAAAAAACAAACAATCCACAAAACCAAAATTTCAACGAAATTTGTAAGCGTTCTAGCAATAATTTCAATCTTCGGTTTCACAGAAATACTTTTACAAAATTTCTTCAATATTTCAATACAAGACTACTCTTCATTTTTCTGGTTAATGATAATGGGGATAGGTTTCATGTTAGTCTCACAACCAAAAAACCTCTACAAAACTTCAAAAGAAGCATTTAATGAAACAAGCTTTTCAAGATTAACAACTTTTGTTATAGGTTGTATGGCGATAATTGCAGGAATTTTAAGTTTTCCACTAATAAATATAGAACATCCAATCCTGTTCGCAACAATGGGTGTAATTTCAATAATTTCCATAATTTTCATAGTCTTTCAAACTTGGATAATTAGAGAAAAATAATTAATTTTTCACAATAATAATTATAAATGATTTGTTACCTATTTTTTTATGTTAGAGAATTTAGTTTTAAATGTAACAGAATTAGCAGATGCCCATGGGGCGGCAACATTAATTAATAATTTGGGAAAAGAATATAATTATTATTTTGGAGAATTATTAGATAATGCAGAAAAAAGTATTGTCTCTAGAGAACTAAAAGAACTCAAAGAAATTAAGCCAAGCGATTGCATTTTTAATTCAAATAAAAACCTTGAAATAATATTTTCTTCAGATATATCTCCAGAATTTGTTGAAAGTTATGCAAAAAGAGCTTTAGGAATAGATCTTTCTATTTTGAAGGCAGCAAAAAGGCCACATACAGAAGAAGAAAAGAAAAAAATAATGGAGAAATACGGAATAAAGAAAAAGGATAAACCCTTGGCCCTTATTGGAAATATATATCATTCAACACACCTTCTTAATTTAATCAGGGGATTAAAAGATTATACGCAGATTCTTATTTCTGGAGGGAATCCTATTTTGGGATCACTGATAGATGAATATGGAATAAAAGATATTCAAGAAGTTGCAGGTTATGGCATTTTAGCAGATTTATACTCTATTGCAGATATTTCCATACCTTTTGATGATGCGAGAGAAAAAAGATACCAACCCTTACACAATTTTTTCGAACAATCCCAAGGAGGGCCAGCCTTTTTTATTTTGCCAAGCCGAACAGAACAATATGGGTTTAAATATTTTAAAGATAAAAAATTAATACGGCCTTGCAATGATTGTCATGAGATTATAGAAAAAGTAAAAAAATATGCAAAAAAATTCAATGGAAATGATGTTCATCAGAAAAAATGGAAAAATCATCAAAAAGAAACTTGTGAAAAATATATTCCTAAATTAAAAAATACGATAGATTATTTGATGTCTTCAAATCAAAAAAGATACAAATCTTTCCATTTCACTCATCCAGAAACAGATTGGAAAAGGACCCTATATGGTAGTGTAGAAATGTTTGGAAGATTTTAACATTAAATTTTTAACCTCTCCTTCATTCTTATCAAGATGGACAAAGAACAAGAAAAAAAATTTCTAGAAAAAATAAAAAAAGCAGGTGATCCAGAAAATTATGAAACTTCTTGGGATGAAAAAGGACTGCCCACTTCTAAAAAGAAAACTGAAATAAAAAAAGGGAAGATTTCAAAAGCAAGAGGAGCAAGATTCGAATTAAAAGTTAGAAGAGATTTAGAAGAAAAAGGAAGATTTGTAGACAAATGGAACAATAATGTGGATTTAGAAGAAAACAAATTAATTATTTCAAAAAAGAAATACAATCCCTTCAAAAAAATAATGACTCTCGGGACAGGTTTTCCAGATTTTATTGCTTTCAAAAAAATTTATGCTGGCACATATAGTGTAATTGGAGTAGAATCAAAAATAAATGGAATACTTTCAAAAATAGAAAAAGAAAAATGCAAATGGTACCTAAATAATGAAGTTTTTTCAGAAATTTGGATAGCAAAACAAAAAAAAGTTGGAAGAAAAATTGAAGTAGAATATGTAGATTTCAAAGAAAAATATATGAAACAAAGCAATAATAAATAAAAACAATTCAGCAATTATATTTCTATGAAAAGATTAAACAAATTAGTTTTTACAGGAATATTAACTTTATTACCTTTAATTTCAAATAGTCCAGATAAATTTGAAAAATATTTCCCTTTGGAAAAAAAGCTGAGAGAAATTGAGGCTGATAAAAGTCCCCTTCCTGGAAACATTTGCATGCATAAAACAATGAGATATTATATTAATGCAAAAGCTGCAGGAGAAGATGCATATTTGATAATTGGCCATATAAATGGATCACGAGTTTTTCATTCATGGATAGGCATTGATAAATCTGGAAAAACATATTACCTAGATTTGACATATAATAATCCAAATCTTGATGGTTTTCCAAAAGAATTTTATCTAGATAGGAAAGAAACTTTAATATTTGATTCTAATTCAACAATAGAAGATTTTGTATATAGAAAAAATTTGAAAGAAAAAAAGAATAATAACATAAAAAAAATTAATAGGGCTGTAAAAAATAAAAAAATAGAAAAAGAAGGTTATGAAATTCCCCTAAAAGAATCAATAGAAAACTATTGTAAACAAGATAAGGCAGCATGGAGATATTATCAAGAACATATTGCCAAAAATAAGTGATAAACTTTAAGAATAATTCTAAAAATTTTATTATATGTCTAAATTATTGATTTGTTTAATATTGCTAATTCCTTTTGTTGCATCATTACAAATAACTGAAGTTGAATTAAATCCTTTTGGAGGAAGAGAAAATGTGGAATGGATAGAATTATATAATCCCTCTGATCAACCAATAAACCTTTCTTTTTGGAAAATTCATGATGATTTGAAAGAAAGATTTACATTTACTCCTAATTCAACAATTTCTGGAAAAGAGTATTATATTATAGAATTTAATTCTCCTGTTTTAAATAACGGAGGGGATTCAGTTTTTTTATATAATCAAAATAATAATTTGGTAGATAAAATAGAAAATTTAAAAGAAATAACTTCTAGTTCAAAAACATATCAATTATGTAAAGGAGACTGGATTTTTCAAGAACAAACAAAAAATAAAATAAATTGTGAAGAAAAACCAGCTGAAAAAGAATTTCAAACAGAAAAATCAACAGAATTTGATGAAGAAAAACCAGAAAATCAAAAAGATTCAAAAATAAAAAAAGAAAAAATAAAGAATTTTAATAAAACAAATGAACCAATTATTCAAGAAACCATCAAACTAAACCCAAAAACTATAAAAACAGAAAACGACAACCAAACAATAAGAGAGAAAGGCTATGCAAAATATTCTATTGCAATCTTTTGTGTTTTGCTCTTATCCCTCTACATAATAAAACCAAAGAAAAAGAAAAATGAGTGGCAATGAAGGACAAAAAATAACTGCAATGTTGATGATTGAAGTACTTGGAAGGCCAAAAGAACATTTAGTAAAAACTTTAGAAGACATAATAAAAAAAATTGGAGAAGAAAAAGGAGTTAAAGTAACAGATTCTAAAATAAAAGAACCAACTTTAGCAAAAGACCAAAAAGAATTATTCACAACTTTTGCAGAAATAGAGGTTGAACTAGATCACTTACAAAGTTTGTCAATTTTAGCTTTCAAATACATGCCAGCACATATAGAAATAATTGAACCTGAAAACTTGAGAATAACAAATAATGAATATGCAGATACTCTTAGCGAAATTGTAAGAAGACTTCATAAATATGATGAACTTCTTAGAGTAATGCAAATGGAAAAAAGAGTTCTTGAGAAAAAATTAAGCGAGAAGAAATGAATATTTTATCACATAAATTCTAAAAAATTGGTGAATAAATTCAAAATTAATATGTAATTAATGCCCAATGGCAAACTATAAATTAAGATTAGATTTTCAAATATATCTTTAATATTTCCAAAAACCCTCCAACTTTTCATGCACGCAGTTGCGACGGATAATTTAATTTTATCAATTACGAACGAAGTAAGTTTATTTTTTTGGCTTACTTTCTTTTTCTAAATCAACTTTTGGAGGTTTAGCTCCTCTATACTTTTTCTTAAAGAACCAAGTCAAGAATAAAGCCAACACAATAATTATTATCCATCCAATTGTTTTACCAACATTTGATTTTTCTTCTTTAATACATTCCCCTAAGCAACAAATATCTGTAGCAGAATAATCAGTTTCTCCTTCACAAATTTCATCATCTTTACAAATTGTCCCATTAAGTTCAGAACAAGGTTCTACCCTAGGTTCTTCTTCAGTCACATTTTCTTCAAAAGAAACATTTTCTTCTTCAGTCACATTTTCTTCAACAGATACATTTTCTTCAATTTCATCATCTTCTGTTTCATTAATTTCAACAGTTTCTTCTCCATAAATATACACAAGAGAATTATAACTTTCATTTTCATAAACAAATTTGACTTTTTCAAAACCAACATAATCTCCAATAGAAATTACAACTTCAGCTATATCTCCAGATTTAATACTAACCGTTTCTCCAGTAAATTCTTCTTCACTTTCATTAGAACTTGTTTCAAAACTTCCAAATAAAGCTTCAAAAAATCCAGGCTTATTTTCTTCCTCTGCAACTTGTTCAGCTTCTTCTTCTGTAATCTTTTTGTAAGTAATTTCTATTTCTGTTCCAATCAAATTTTGAAGTTCAATAATATAATCCTCTTCAGCAACAAATAAAACAGGACTTATAGAAAAAGAAGCTTGTTCATCTAAAATAGTAAAATTAGCAACCAAATCATCATCAACAATTTTAGTCCCAGAATAATATTCAACTCCCGTGATTTCTAGAGAATAATTGTCCGCTTCTTTTTCCAAAGGTATATTTACATAAACATAATAATCATCTTCAATTTCAATCACATCATAAAAACCCATTGAAGTAGACATATGTCTACGGTAAAATCTCATGTTGTCTTTGATTGGCTGTTTAACAAAATTTCCAGAAATCTTAGCAATTAAAGTTTCACCCTTAACAAATTCATCTTTAACCTCGATTTCAGCAGCACTAACAATTCCAAATCCTAAAATAAATAGAGTAAAGAAAAAAAACAATTTTTTCATCTTATTTCCCCATATCTTTTAATTTTTTCAGAACGTCATCTAATTCTCTTGGGTTTTTTTGAGGTCTTTGAATAGGTCTTCTTTGTTGAGGGGGCATTATTCTTCTTTGAGGTGGTGGTCCAACTGGTCTTCTATTGTATCCTGGACCAGGAGGGAATCCTGGCCTATGAGGTTGTTGACTTCCTGTACCTTTTCCACCTTTAGCTTTGAATTTATAATATAGTTCTTTTAATTTTTCTCTATATATTATTGCAACAACAGTTAAAATAACTAATACAAATAATGCCCAAATCCACCAATAACTTCCACCTTCTTTATCTGCCGGCATACAACAAGTGTCTCCCTGGTATTCACAATCATAATATTCAGAAGCTTCAGAACCAGAAGCACAAGAGAAAGCTTCACAAGTTCCACCCATATCTTCACATTCATTAGTTCCAGTTGGGTCTTCTCTAACTTTACATATTCCTTCAACACAACATTCTTCTCCAGTTTGTAATCCTGCAGCATAAGTCGTATCTCCTCCAGAACAAAATTCATTTGTAGCACAAATTTCACCGTTCAATTCAGAACAAGTTTTTTCTACTAATTCTGTATCGCAACATTTTTGAGGAAATTGACAGTCAAATTCTTCTAAAAGATCTCCCTCACAATTTCTTGCAGACATACAAAAATAACCAGATTCAATACAATCATTATCATAATCAGTATCATTATCATCATCTATAATGTCTCCCCCTCCGAGAGTTGGACCCAAATGTGGCCAAATAGAATAAAGTAAAAACCCATTATCAATTATATTCCCTCCAGCCCAACAACCATCATCTTGTTGAATTTCTAATAACCAATCAACCGTGTTTTCTTTTTCATTCAATGCTTCATTTTGAAAAGGTAAAAGAGCCAAAGCAGTATCATAAAACCTATTGTTTCCTCTTCTCCAATATTGGTTATTTATTTGAAATTCCAATATTCCAGATTTATATTCCAATTCAGTTGTAAGCATGTATAAAAAAACTTCTGGAAAATCATTTCTATTGTTTTCAATTCCTGTAATCAAATAGGGGATAAATTCAGAAACATCTTCTCCCAAATAATCTAAAACAGCTGTTGCCCATAAACTTCCTAAGTAATCACATTCTCCAGATTTTTCAAAACAGTATGATTTAATTTTTTCCCTTGTAGTCCCTTCTCCAGGTGCAGAATGGATTTTTCCAATAACGTGAATTGTTTTTGGATCTTCTTGCCTATATAATAGAGTTGTCAAAAATCTTTCATTACATGTAACTTCAAATTCTTCTTCAAGACATTGATCACTTATTTGAAACCAATATGGTCCAAAAGTAGAATCAAATCCCAAACAATTTCCTAAAGCTCCAGCAGTTATTACTTTATCTTCTCCAATTTCAAAATCATAAGTTCCACCACGATAATTAACAGTACATTGCACTTGTTCATCAGAATCAATTTCTAAATACCAGATTAATTCATTTGGAACCATTCTTTGGTCCAATAACCATTCTTCAGCAACAGTTGTATCAACCCCATTTTCATTTAGAGCTAAAATAGTCTGTGCAGTAGTTTTTATGTCACACCTTCCATCAGGCCAACATTCTTCTTCATCGTCCGAATTTAAATCAGCAGAATCCAATAATTCAGTTTCACATTCTCCTAAAGATAATAAAGAAAAAATTTGTTCTCCAATAGATAATGCATCACATTCAGAGTCATCAACTGCTGCCTGCAAACAATCATATGCTTTCTGAACTTGTTCATCTTCTTCAGCCGCAAGAACTCCATTTAATCCAATAGTTAAAACTAATAGTAAAATTCCAAAAAATATCACACCTTTTTTCATAATTAAATTACAACAATATCACTTTTAAATATTTCTCAATTTTTTTGCAATTTAATTTATACAAATATCCTCAAAAAATAATGGTTTTTTATGTATTTCAGCATATAATCTTCAAAATAATAAATATAAATTTAGATTTTTGGAAAAAAACTCCAACACTTATTGCACCAGTGCGAGGGACAATTATATTATTCATTGATCATTTTTTCTTATTTTTGTTTTCTACAAAATTTTTCTTAACAACATAGTTTACTGGATTCTTTATTTTTGAACAAATTTTATCCGGTGAACAAACCCCCAAATTTTTGTAAAATTCTTTACAATTTGGAGGCATGATTGGTTTTCTCCTATAACTCCAAACCAATTGAGAATGTATGTATCCTCTTTTCAAAGGAGGTTCATTTTTTTCATTCCATTCATAAATTCTTTTTTCAAGTTCTTCTTTTTCCATCCCAATAGTTCTAAATAAATTAATCAAAACAAAGACAGATCTTTTTTTACCGTCTTTCATTCCTTCTAAAATTTTTTTTACACAGGGAGGAAACTGGCTTTCATTAATATTCTCTAATTTAATAGACTTGAAATCAGCATATTTTCCAGAAGCTTTTTCTTTCATTTCTTTATTGAATCCAGATTCTTCGGCCCAGTCAAAAGCTTGCATTACAAATTCTGCTGCCTCATTCTCTTCAGCTTCAGGCATGAAATCTTTAATTTTTACTCTTAAAGGATCGGCAATTTTTTTTGCATGTTCAGGATTTTTTATGAATTTGTCTAAATCTTTTTCTTCAATTACAACACTTACTAAAGAAGATTTTTCATGAAGAGCATAAGGCATTCTAAAAAGATGTCTTGGTGAAACCAGGGCCATGTCCAATCCCATTAATTGATATAAATCAATTTCTTCAATTTCAAAATTATCTGGTTTGTTTCTAGAATTTATCTCACATCTCTGACAAATAAAGAATTTTTCTATTGGTTTGTAATCCATTTTCCTTTTACACTTATAACATTTTGGCAATGTTCCTTTTCCATCCTTAAAACTTCTTTCTTCAACAATTCCACAATCCTTACAATTAAATTCAACTCTCAAAAATTCATCAACAAAATCCCCACATTTTTTACATTTGTGTCTGCCTTCTTTAATTCTGTCTTTAAACTTTTCAAAAAAGTCTTTGGGTAATTTTTTTTCCAATGCTTTTCTGGAATAATTTCTCAAATAAGCCATAAGTATTCTAGGCAATTCAGGAAACAAATCTTTTGTATCAATACCATTTATGTTTTTAGGAAAAGCTTTCCAAGGAACAATAACATGGAACCCTTTATTCCCACTGAATTTAATACCTACATTCTTTACCCCATTTTGACGCAATGCTTCAATTGTAGCTTTAGCAACTCTGGCAGAATAATCCATGCCTTCTTCGCAATCAATGTCAATCAATAAATCCCATCCAATTCTTATTTCATTTGCTTCCTTTTCATTCATTCCAGTAACAATTTTCATAGGGTCTTCCCAAATTTCTTCAGAACAATGAAATGAAGTTGCACCTTTCTTAACCATAGAAAAAATATCGCCTTTAAATCCAAAAGTGTCAGGTCTTTTTCCAAAACCTTCAAAATATCTTGGAGAAATTTCCCTGTTTTTTGAAAAATCAAACATTACTTTTTGTATATCCTGTCTAGAATAATACAATTGAGTAATTTGCCTTATTTTTTTCTCCTGCTTAGACATTTCTCTTTTTTGATAATATTCATTCTCAAATTGGTTTTTCTCAGTTATTTCCTTTTTTTGCATATAAAAGATAGAACGACTTGATTTAAATTAATTTTTATGATAGTTAATTAATGAAATCTTTATAATTCTGTATTTCTTATAAAAATTATGAAAAACAAAAGGGGGCAAATAACTTTATTTATAATAATTGGCATTTTAATTGTAGTTGGAGGAATTGTTTATTTTGTTTTGAGAGATTCTATCGGATTAAAAAATTCTAACCTGAATACAGATCAAGTTAATACTTTTGTTATAAATTGTATAAAAGAAACGGGGGAAGAAACAATTTTTGAATTGGGAAAAAGCGGAGGATATTTTATAGCTCCAAATCCAAACGTATACCCAAATATACCTGTTTATTATGATAAAACTGAAAATAATTTTATAACTGTAAAAGAAATAGAAGAAGAAATTTCTCTTTTGATGGAACAAAAATTATTTTTTTGCACTAAAAATTTTGTAAATTTTCCAAATTTTGAAATAACACAAAGAGAAATTAATATAGATACTTCTATAGATGCAGAAAAAATTTATTTTGATGTTGATTATCCTATTATTGTAAAAAAATCAAATGAAACAACCCAATTAAAAAATTTTGAAGTTGAAATCCCAAGTAACTTCGGTAAAGTTTACAGCGCAGTGAAAGAGTTTATGATGGAACAAATGGGGCAGAATCAAATATGTTTAACTTGCCTATTAGAAATTTCAATAATCAATGACTTGAATGTTAGAATGAGTGATTATGATAATGAAACTACAATATTTATTTTTGAAGATAAAAATTATAAAAAAGGAGAAGAAACTTTCAAATATGTTTTTGCAAACAAATATTATTAAAATGAAAATAAATGTTTTATTATTGATTGTCTTAATATCTTGTAGTTTTTTAGTTGTTGCTCAGGAAGAAGGAGAGATTTTAGATTTAGGAAATCTTTTGGGGATTGGAGGAAATGTTACTGCTTCAGGAATAGATTATTCTATTGAAGAAACAAGTCAAAGAAAAGATGCAGTGATTAATTTTAATGAAGAAAATTCTTTTTTAAAAATTGGTAACAATACTTTTGAAAATATTCAACCAAGTTCTGAAAAGCAAAATGCTTTTGTCAAATTAAACGAAGAAGGGAAAATTATTGAAGCAGATTTCATGACAAATGAAAATGGGGGGAGTTATGAAATAAATGGTGTTGAATTTGAGGCCCCTCCAAATTCCTGGATAAGATATAATCAAAAAAGAGGTATTTTTATGAGATTAGAAGAAAATTCAACAGTTAGTTCATTTCCTAAAATTTCTGGGGAAGAATTCATAGAAATAAGGGGAGATGATTCCAAATTACCTGGAGGACAGACTTTTTCAGGTAATTTGATATTTGATTCAAATGAAAATCCTCACCTCCCATCTTTTGGAAATGCAAGAATTGAAGGAATTTTACTTGAAGGAGATAGAGAAACAAAAACAAGGGTTTATTTTGATGGTAAAGAAAAAGAGGATAAAAGTTATGTTTCACTTGGACAAAATAATCTGGTTGCAAAAGGTGACGTAAAAATGAATTTTGGAAAAAACAATAAATATGCAAAGATTGAAGAGAGTGATCTTTTTTCAATTGATTTGGAAAAAAATTCAAAGGTTGTTTTAACTTCCAATCAAGATAGAATTCCTTTTGTCGATACTTTTGGTAATGTAGAAATAACCCAAGATTCAAAGATTATTAAAAACAAAGATAATCAAATTTTTATGGATAATGGATTTACTCTAGAACAAACAACTTCTCCCATAAAATTATCTTTTTTTGATGAGAAAGAGAAGCCAATTTTTGGGATTGAGGGCGAAGGCTTTGCAGGAATCACAGGTGGTTCCGAACACGAAATATTGGTAGATAATTTCAATAGATTTGCAATAATTCCCAAAAATTCAGGAGAAGAATTTTATGCCAATTCTGAGGGAATTGATACAAAATTTTCTTCAAGATTAAGTTATAATTATGTTACTGAGGAAGATTTAAATTTATTGACAAGAGGGAAAATAAATAGCTTTGATTTTAGCAAAAGTTATTTTAGGCACTATGAAGGTTATGAAAATTTAGATTTCGATTTAGATTCTATAGAAATTAGTGAAGGGGAAAGAAGCCTGATGATGGGAAGAATTAGGGATTATTGGTCTAGTTTGACTTATGAAACTGAAAATTCCATAGATAATATTTATTTAATTAGTTCAAGTGCTATGGCTGAGTTAATAGATTATGATGCAGCAGGAGCTTATGAAAAAAATGATAATGCTATATATTTAATCCCGGAAGAAATTGATATTGAAACATTTAGACATGAAATGAGCCATGCAAGATATAATAATTTAGTTAATCAAAAGAAAAAAGAAATAATAAACGATTTGCCTGAACTAAAAGAAACAAGTTATAAAGAACTAAATAAAAAATTTATAGATTATTCTTATCAAATAGAATCTTTAAAAGAAGAAAAAAGAAAATTGGATTATGCAGATGAAATGATGGAGGTGCAACACAAAATTAATGAACTTGAAGAAAAGAAAAAAGGATTGCAAGAAATAATTGATCAGGTAGATGGGCAAATGATTGAAGAAAGCTCTATCTATAAAAAAGAATGGGAAAAAATTGCAGAGATAAATTATGGGTATACTGAAATTCCTTCCGAAAATTATCCTACAAATGGTTTAATAAGAAAATATAGCGAAAAATTCTTTGGAGAAGATATGGCCACATATTTGGAGAAAGTTAATGAACCAGAATTTTTTAGTGAATTAATCAACCCCAAAAGTGAAGCATATGATCCAAGATATCTTCAAAAATTAAATTATTTGTATAAATATCATTTTATTTCAGATTCAGAATATGATGCAATCTTGGAGGCTGCTGGAATATGAAAATAAAATTATTTTTGCTTATTTTATTGATTGGATTTGTTGGAGCAAAAAGTTATTATGTGTTAGATTTAAACCATAATGGAATTAATTTTTCTCTTAACTCAATAAGTGTTGAAAACAATGCATTTGAAAAAACTAATTCCTTTGGATTTTGGTATGGCTCAATAAATGATTTTGAAAATAATATTCTTGAAGAATTTAATTTTTATATGGGGAATGAGTTTTGTATTGAAGACTTTGAAAACCCTCCTAAATCTATTATATT